>OMSS01000037.1 GCA_900313795.1 uncultured bacterium
TCACCACGTTCTTCTCTTTTAACCGTAATTCCGCCAAGTTCGAGCATTTTCAACACGGTCGGATAGCAAAGTTCATACTGCAAAGAAAATCCCACGATATCAAAATCGCTGTAAGGACGCTTGCTTTCGACCCCGTAAAGCGGTAATTTCGTCTCCTCGACAACCTTAATAAAATCAGGCTCGGGAGCGTATGCCCTATCTGCCATAAGTCCTTCGTGCTTATTCACAACGTGATAAAGAACTCGAACGCCCAAATTGCTAATGCCGACCTCGTATTTATCGGGGAAAGCAAATAAGATTCTCACATCGCTTTCATCAAAATTTTTCTCATCAGCAAGATACTCATGCCCGATATACTGATAAGGTTTCATAACGTCGAGCAGGTCTTGTTTTAGTCGGATTTCGTCTATTGAACTCATTTTATGCTAAATCTTCAGGAATATATTTTTCTACTTCTATCAAACGTCCGTCAAATTCGCCATTTTTGAGTTTTGATAAAAAGTCACTCAATTTATCTTGAGAAACGTAGTAATTATAGAGTGAAATTTTTCCGTCAATTTCTCTCATAACACGCACCATATAACGGCAACCGTCTGCATATTCAAGCAAACTTTCCTTAATAAAAGGAGTGCCGTTCAAATCTTTTTCCATTTTTACATATTCAAAACCGCAAAAATTTTTCGTATCCGTTTTGTCAACAGACTTACGAGTTTTGGCTGAAAATTTTAAAACATTTTCGTTCTTCTTGTCGGACATATTACAATTAAACACTTTTTTTTCGTTTTTTGCAAGAAATTTACAATAAAAAAAGAGAAAATCCGAAGATTTTCCCTTTCTAAAATATTTTTCGGAATTAGCCGATTACAGGTGCTGTAAACACTCTCGTTGCAAGGTCTTTGTCCAACAACAACAATGCGTTCTTGTCATCACCAATAAGTTTCAATGTTGCCAATACCTTACCAACACTTGATTCTTCTTCGACTTGTTCCTTCAAATACCAATCCAAGAACGAAATTGCCGCTCTGTCTTTAATTTCTTCTGCAACGTCCAAAAGATAGTTGATTCTTGAAGTTACGTATTGTTCATGTCTCAAAACATGTTCGAAAATTTCGACAGGAGTGTTTCCTTCAATAACAGGCTTTTCGATTTCCAAAAGTTCAACCTTACCGCCACGTTCGATAAGATAATCATACATACCAAAAGCGTGTGCTCTTTCTTCTTGAACTTGAACATCAAACCAGTTTACAAAACCTTGCAAATTCAATTCTGCAAAATATGCCTTCATAGCCAAGTATAAAAATTCCGAATAAAATTCTTTATTAATTTGCTCGTTCAAAGCGTTTTGCATCTTTTCATTCATCATAAAATTTCCTTTCAAATCTGATTTATTCCTCAAAATTATAAACCGAAAAACAGACAGTTTCAACAGATTTGTTTTTCAGTAACCATAAGCATTTTCTCCATTTGCCATGCCAGTTTTGGCATTAAAAAAGAAGCGATATTTCCACATCGCCCCTAAAAGTTTTAATTATTCAAACTATTCGTATTTGTGTTTGAAAGCCAAATATTGCTTGTAATATTCGTCATCTTCTTCAGTAGTTTCCGGTTCTTGAACTTCTTTTAATTGTTCATCAGTTCCCCATTTTTTAAGATGATCAGTCATTGCTTCTTTGTATTCAGCAACGTCGTCTTTTTTGTTTTCTTTAACCCCATACATTGCTTTGTAAAGGTTTGCATCTGTCGGTGCTGCTTCTTTTTCAGCATAACCTTGAGTATTTACTGTGTTAACTTCTTCTTTAACCTCTGCTTTTTTAAGCAAGTTCATATTGTTGTTAACAACTTCTGTTCCATTAATTGCGGATACGTTCATTTTTCCTCCTTGCGGATTTCTTACACAATTCCATTAAAACATGAACATGAAATTTTTTGTTACATTTTTGAAAAAATTTTACAAAAATTACCAAAAATCAATCAACTTTAGTAGCCCATTGGTTCGAAACCGCCACCATTTGGGCTATTTCCAAAGTTTTCACCTTGAGGTTCAAATCCACCGTTTTGAGGGGCGAAATTACCGCCAAAGTTTGAGGAATTTCCATAACCACCTTGTGGCTCGAAACCACCTTGTGTTTCAAATCCGCCTTGTGAGGCAAAATTATCGGAAGAATACGGTGCAAAGCCATCATTTTGAACTTGTTGTGCTTGTTGTTCTACTTTTAATTTTTCTTCTTCCTGTTTTTTTAACTCCTCTTGGCGAGCCTTTTCCTCAGCGGCTTTTCGTTCTTCTTCTGCCTTTTTAGCAGCCTCTTCGGCAGCCTTTTTCTCTTCTTCTTCGGCATGACGTCTTTGCTCTTCGGCAATTCTTTCCGCTTCTTTTTGCTTTTCAATTTCCATTTTCTTAGCGTAAAATTCACGGCGGAAACTTCTGCTGAGTTCGTCAGGAAGATTTGAGTATGCCAGGGCATCTTCTTTTGAAATTTTGTCGTCCAAAGTAAGTTTCAAAAGCGAATCATTCAACGACACAATCGTTGGGTTGTTCGAGTGCATAAGTTGATAAATTTCTTCAATTTCACCTTTTCTAATGCAATCTTGGAAGGTCGGAGTTGCGAGAATGACTTCTGTTGCGGCAAATCTTGTTTTTAATTTTTCAGAATATACCAACTTTTGCGAAATCGTACCCTTCAAATTCTCAGCAAGTTCGTGCATAACATTTTCACGGTCATTTTTTTCAAACATATTGATAATGTTAATAATTGTTTGAACGGCATCTGGAGTATGGAGTGTAGAGATGACCAAATAGCCCATATTGGCTGCTTTAAGAGCAAGTTTTGCAGTCTCTCTGTCGTCCATTTCTCCAAGGAAAATAACATCAGGGTCTTGGTGAATTGCATATTTCATACCCTCATAAAATGACGGAGTATCAATACCGATTTGTCGTTGTGAGATAAGGGATTTGTGGGATTTGATGACATATTCGATAGGGCTTTCGATTGTCAAAATATGCTTTTGAAAAGTTCTATTATACCAGTCCAAAATCGAAGCAACAGTGGTCGATTTGCCACAACCTGTCGGGCCTGTTACGAAAACCAAACCGCTTTTTACCTTTAAAATTTGGTGGATTAATTCAGGAAACTCCAACTCTTCCAAGGTTCTGACCTTGATTGGAATAATTCTGAAAACGAAAGATGGTTGGCTGCTTTGCAAACTGAAATTTACACGAAAACGAGCAATATTCGGGATTTCATAAACGAAATCCAAATCAGTAAGTTTCGAAAAATCAGCCTTAAACTTATCAGGTGCAATTTTCTCATAAATATTTTTCATATTCTCAGTCGTCAATGCAGGCAAAGAAGTTTTCATAATCATACCGTTTTTTCTAATCAACGGCGGCTCACCAACATGCAAATGCACATCAGATGCGTCTAAAGAAATTGCCTTTTTTAAAAAATCATTTATATCCATAACAGCCATACCTTTCAGACTTATTTTCGTATTTTTTTTGATAAAAAACAACAACTTTTTCTCGATTTTTACATTTTTTAATTATAATAAAAAAGAAGTTTGGAATTGAGGAAAAGATGAAAAAATTTTTGATAACGATAATCTCGTTTGCTTTGTTTACAATTATGCCAGCAAACGCAATGGTCACAGACGATACGCAAGACGGTCACGTCCAAAACAAAATTAATCAAATCGGTTTCAGGATTTTAAACTCAAACAAAATTCCATACAGAATAACATTTTTCTACAATAATAATGCGAAAACCATAAATGCTTACTCGGCGTTTTTCGACCGCAGCATAACGATTTATAAGGGAATTATCCTAATTGCGGACGACGAGGACGAAATCGCATCTGTTTTGGCACACGAAATTTCGCACAGCGTTGATGGGTATCAGGGCATTTTGAGAGGTTATTTTCAGGAGGTAAAATACCTTCTCTCCCCGAAAAAATATGAATACAAAGCCGACAAACGTGCGGTCGATTATCTCGTAAATGCAGGCTACAACCCACTTGCGATAATTGTTATGGACACAAAAATGATGTCTCAATATCGATATGACGTTTTCGGAACACACCCTCTCTCAAGTCGCCGTGTGATGGAGGTTTACGAGTATATTTACGAAAAATACCCGTCCTTCCTTGCTCACAACAAATATGCCGACAACATTTACTATCAAAACTTTTTGCTAACTTCTGAAAAAAATCGCAAAAAACTTGAAGAAAAAATTAAAACAAATTCAAAGAAACGATTGAAATATGATTAATTTTTCGGTCAAAAAATTAATCGTTTTCTCCCTGTTAATCGGAATTTCGGTTAACTCAAACTGCCTTGCTGAACCGAAATCCGATAAAATTCAAGATTTTTTAGTAACTGACGATTTTGTCTCGAAAAATCAATCGCCACAAAATATTCAGCCACAAAATATTAACGATTTTTTAATAACAAAAGATTTTGTACTAAAAAACTCCACCCCGACTTTGACCACCTCAATTACTCCAAAAGAAATCAAAATTCACGATTATTTTGCAGAACAATCTCTAAAAAACTGCAAACCCTTTGTTTACAAGCAAAAGAAGTATGATTTTCAAAATGTAAATCACCTTTTTGTAAAAGTTAACTCAACAAAAATTATTTCCACCAAAACCCCGATGAACGTAGGCGACGAGGTGTTTTTCGTGGTTTCAAAAGATGTAAACCACAACGGAAAAATTATAATAAAACAAGGACAAATTGTTTCCGCAAGGGTTGAAACCATCTCCGAGAGCGGAACTTACGGTGTTGCGGCGGATATAATTCTCGGAAATTTCAAAATCGGCGATTTATCTTTGGAAGGGGAAATCAAAAAAGAAGGTTTCACGCATACTTATTGGGTTATCCCCGTTTCGCAAGCTGCTGGCTTCTTTATTCCGTTTTCAAATCACTTATTCAGATTTGTACATGGCGGGCATGCAAAAATTAAGCCGAAGGAAACCTTCGAACTTCAAATACCAGACGAGTTTTGGCTAAAGCAGGAAAAAATTTAAAATGGATAATACATTTTTTGATAACAAAATTTTGTTAAATTCCGCAAGAAATTGCCTAAAATATATTTTACGTGCATATAAAATTCCCAAAATCCACTTGCCATACTACATTTGCCCAGTTGTAAGACAAGCAATTCGAGAAGAAAACGTCAAAATGGAATTTTATCATATCGACAAATTTTTTATGCCGAAAAAAAATTTTGCCGAAGATGAATATATCCTCTATCCCAATTATTTCGGACTTTGCGATGAGCAATCAGAAATTTTATCAAAAAAAAATAAAAATCTTATTTTGGATAACGCACACGCATTTTTTGCCCCCCAAAAAGGGCTTGCAAGTTTTTCGTCTCCGAGAAAATTTTTCAACGTGAATGACGGTGGGATTTTAGAAATTAACACAAAAATTTCAGAAAATTTTGCCCAAGATGAGGACAGAACGCTTGAAATAAAAGACTTTGAGAGTTTTTGTAAAAATGAATTGTCAATCGACGACAACCCGATAAAATTTATGAGTGAAAAAACAAAAAATTCATTAAAAAACATCAATTTTGACGAAAAAATCTCAAAAAATCGCAAAATTTTCTCAAAAATTGACCAAAAATTAAAAAAAACGAACATTTTGAATTTACATCTTCTAAAAAATTCCACTCCGATGTGCTATCCATTTTTGACAGAAGATTTTGAAGAAGAGGAAAAAATTGCCAAAATGCTTGAAAAAGAAGGAATTTACCTCATAAAATACGGTTCAAATCTTCCTGAAACATACCCGGAATTTGAATTCACAAAAATTTTAATGATTCCATTGATAGAAAAAACTTCGAAATTTTTTGATTAAAATGTGCTAAAATCAAAGAAAAAGGAAAATTTATGGACGAAACAAATTTAATATCGCACTCAAAATTTTTGGATTTCAAATCCGCAAAAAGTCCCGCAGGACACGACTGGTATTACGTCAAACGCACTAACGACAAAAAAACTCACGACAGTGCCGTCGTCATTACCACCCTTGTAAAAAAAGACGGTGAATACAACTTTTTATTTTTAAAAACGAAACGTCCCCCCATCTACGGCGAAAACAAAGCCACATTTTGCATCGAGTCACCTGCCGGCTTAATCGGAGACATCGACAAGAACGAAACCCTCTCAGAGTGTGCAAAAAAGGAACTTTTGGAAGAAGCAGGAATTGAACCAGACAAAGTTTTTGTCGAACTCATAAACAGTTCCACCTCGGCCGGATTATCCTCGGAAACACTGAGTTACGTCACTGCCGTTGCCGAAAATTACGACGTCATCTCCAAACCAGTCTCAGACGGCGGAATTATTTGCGAAAGATTTTTTATCCCTGCAAAAAAAGTCCGAGACTACATTGACAATCTTGACCAAAAAGAAAATTCTGTCGCAGCAGCAACACTTTGTGGGGTATTTTTGGCACTCAAGAGATTATAATTCGTTACAATTTGACTGAAATAAAAATGTCTTGTAAACTTGTAACAGTGATGTTAAGCAGACAATTCGACATCATGTAGCAATTAATATGAGGAAAAATTATATGAAAAAAGCAGCAATGTTTTTGACGGTTTTAACAATGTTCGCAGCAGCACCTTGTTTCGCTGACGGATTGGTTTTTGACCCTGAAACATATAACGCAAATACTGAAGCAGCAATGGCTAACAAGTATAAAACTCAAGGCACATACGCATCAGCACCTGTTGACACAAAGAAAACAACCGATGTCGCAGACGTTACAACAAGACAAAACAACAATATGCAAAACGCACTGTTTGAACTCGATTCCGCTCAAGTTGACCTCAGAAATCAACTCCTCGAACAACGAGCAAAATACACCGAAATCGACAATCAATACAAAATGGTCAAAGAACAACGCAAAGTTCAAAACAAAACTGTCAAAGATTTCGAAAAAAGAATCAACAGAATTGAAAAAACTAAAAATCAAATTAGAAAAAATATGAATTTACAATAATTTTAGACAAAATGTAAAACAAAAAAATCGGGTCATTAGGCACGATTTTTTTTTGCGAAAATTATGTTAGAAAAAAATGCAATTTTAGCCCAAAATGTACGCTTTCAGTTCATCAAACGGCAAATTATTTATTTTCAAAACGTGATTTTTAAAATCCACCAACATTTTTTCAAACTCTGAATATTTTTGATTTTGGGTCAAAATTTCAGACTTAATCGCATGAATTTCCGAAACAAAAACATTTCCTTCTTCATCAACGTTAACCTTGGCAAGTCCGCAATCTGAGAGGATTTCAAGCCCTAAGCGAATAATTTCATCATCAAAAATCAAAGCACCTCTCATCGCTTTCAAAGTTGTTTTTCCACCCAAAGAAGTCAGGGTGTATTTCAACATTCCCGCCATTTTTGACAAGGTCGCCTCAATTTGTGGCGAAGAATAATTCATTAACAAAATCTCCTTCACTCCGCTCGAAATAATTTTTTTCAAAAATTTCAACGACGGTGGAGTATCAATCAAAATCGCCATATCAAAGGATTTGGGCAGATTTTCACGAGAAAAAACCTTGCCCTCTGCCTCTTCAAACTTCGAAAAATATTCCACGATATCTTTTTGCTCAGTATAAACCGCAACCGATTTTTTCGTTCTATCCAAAAAGTCTACAATCTTGTCATAGCCGCCCTTTTGGTTACGACAATCGATAACCTTCACCGCCGATTTGACTGTTTCTTTGGGTGCATTTGGAAGCACAAGGTCTTTAATCAAAAGTTGTACTGAAACTCGACCGTTAAACTCATTGATTTCAGGTGCAAAGGCTATTTTCACAGGGTCAGACTTTGTTGCATGAAGTTCAGACGTATTCCACTTAATACACTCCAAAATTTTGCCATTATCATTACAACACAACAATTTCAGATGATTTTGCAATTTGCCCATAAACTTGAAATCTGCAACATGCAAATCCTCTATCGCAAACAATGGTGCAGGATTTTCCGCCCCAAAAGGTTCAAGTTTTTTAACAGTTTTCACAAAATCAACCGTAACATCTTCCGCCGAAAGTTTCATATCAATATTCAAAACATCAGGTAAAACCTCACCGTTCGTCTGCCTTTTCACACTTTCATCAATAGCTTTTCGGACATCTTCAAACTTCACAACATTTCCGTCAAAAGAAAATCCGCCCGCAAATTCATGTCCACCGCCACCTAAAAACAAATCTTTATTTTCATTAATAATTTGATAAATATTAACACCCTGTAACCCACGACACGAGCAGCGATAAACGTCACCGTCCTTACGCATGACAAAAGCAGGTTTGACATAAGCCTCAACCAATTTTGAAGCCGTCAATCCGATAATCCCGATGTGCGTTTCCTCATCGCAAATCACAATCGAATGTTTGAACAATTCGGGAGTTTCTTTGACAATTTTATCCGCACGCTGAAAAGCCTCATCACACAAGCGTTGACGGGTTTCATTAATTTCATTCAAACTATTCGTAATCGCATCGACTTCATTTTCGTCCTCAGAAATCAGCAATTTGAATGCCGTTTCTGCACCGTGATTTTCCAGTCTACCAACAGCATTGAGCCTTGGAACGGCAGTGAATGCAACAGTTTCAGAGGTAATAGAAGAAAAATCCTTCACTCCGGCATTTTCAAAAAGCCTTGTAATCCCCAAGTTGACTTTGTTTTGGATAGATTTCAAGCCCGAATAAACAATCCGTCTATTTTCGAGTAAAAGCGGCACAATATCGCCAATCGTCCCCATTGTGGCAATTGGCAAAATTTCCTCAAAAAATTCAGAACAGCCGAATTTATTCAAAACAGCAGTTGCAATTTTCAGTGCAACGCCAGCCCCAGAGAGGTAACAGAGACTTTCGATATCACTTGAGGACAAATTTTCATCAAGTGCACCTTTCGCCTTCGGATTAATGATTGCAAAGGCTTTCGGCAATTCCTCAGGTGCTTCGTGGTGGTCAGAAATTATCACATCAGTTTTAAAAGTTTGTGCAAGATTGACCTCAGAATTATTCGAAATGCCGCAATCGACCGTTATGATTAACTTTGCCTTATGTTTTGAAATCAATTTAATAATAGCATTGTTATTAAGCCCATGATTTTCGCTATCCC
>OMSS01000069.1 GCA_900313795.1 uncultured bacterium
TACGAAGGCTACGGTGCAGGCGGTGCAGCGATTTTCATCGAAGCAATGACTGACAACCGCAACAGAACCGCTGGCGATATCAGAAGTTACTTCTCAAAATTCAACGGCAACTTGGGCGAAACAGGTTGCGTCGGCTGGATGTTCAAACCTGTTGGACTTGTAGTTTTTGACAAAGACGATGTCGATTTTGAAAAACTCTTCGAAGCAGCAATCGAATGTAATGCTGACGATGTTAAGGAAGAAGAGGACGAATATCAAGTCGTTACAACTTTCGAAAACTTGCAAGCATGCTCAGAAGGACTTGAAGCAGCAGGATTTAAACCAAAATCAGCAGAATTCACAAGAATTCCTGAAAATTCAATCGAAATCACTGACGTTAAAGTCGCTCAAAATATTTTGAGATTGATGGAAAAATTGGAAGACCACGATGACGTTCAAAATGTTTATTCGAATTTTGACATCTCAGATGAATTAATGGCTCAAGTAGAAGTATAGTATTTGACGGAAATCGTCTGATTTCAGGCGGTTTCCGTTTTTGAAAAATAATTGGAGAATTGATATGAAAAAGATTTTGTGTTTAGTTATTTTTATGGCAATATCAATGACTACGCCTGTTTTGGCTGAAGGTAATACAAGCAACCCGATAAACTTGCCCAACCAATCTCAAACGCAAGATTCACAAGATAAATTTCAAAATGCAAAATACAGAAATTCTTGTTTTGCAAATGCCGTAATCAACGGCGATATAAGACTTGTAGAGTCTTTTATCAATCTCGGTTATGACGTAAATACAAAACATGCCTCTGTTCCTGTAATCTTTTTGGCTGTCCAACAAAATCAAAATGAAGTTTTGGAATTATTGCTCGCAAATGGTGCAAACCCAAATGTGACATACATGTCAGAACCTGTCGCAATGTTTGCAGTCTTAAAAGAAAATATTGAAGCTTTGAATTTGCTTTTAAAATACGGTGCAAACGTTAACTCTGACGTTGAAGGGGATAATTTGTTAAGAGAAGCAATTCGTAAACAAAACCCTGAAATGGTGCAACTTTTGGTCAATTACAAGGCTGATGTAAACCAAGAAACTTTTGGCAAAACTCCTTTGAATTATGCAATTCAACAAAAGAGAGCAGATATCGTCGAAATTTTGTTGAAATCTGGTGCAAAAACAAATGCACAAACAGAAAAATTGCTCAAAAAATCTAAAGCACCTCAAATGAGATTGCTCTTTGAAGAGAAATAGATACTTCGGCTAAAGCCTTAGTATGACGGTTATTGAATAAACCTAAACTGTCAGGACGAAATCCCCTTAACTACATGCCCGTCATTTCGCAAACATAGATAAACATAAACATGATACACAAAGAGAAAAGCCAAGAAATTACTTGCGGATATGGGGTTTCCGGTTTAGCCGGAATTGTTTTAATTTTATTCATCGCTGATTTAATTGTATTCATTTCCGAACCTCTTCTTGCCACTTTTTAAGTTTAAAAAAAATCCGTTTTTGATTTATCATACGTTTGATGTATTTTGGCTTAAGTGAATATAATTTATATAATCGGTTTTGATGCTGCAATCGCTTGCATTTTAGAGTGATATTTGAAAATATCAACAAGTGAGTCGTCATATTGAGGCTTTAGCCGAAATATCAATAACTTTTCAAAGATTCTTCGCTTTGCACTGAATGACGGAAACAATTCATTGTTATTACGAACGAAGCGTAAGCGATGCGTGGCAATCCAGTCCTTCATAGATGATGGCATTGTCACAGAATTACTTCGACAATTTGTTTCTCGCAATGACATGGTCAGCGTAATTTTTTCAAAATTCTTCGGTTTTTGCAAGACCACAGAATGCGATATCATACGCACGGCGACGAATAGTCGGAGAAGTATGACAGAGAAACATTTAATACGAGGAGGGCAGGGAAATCTACTGGACAGCCACGTTAACACACGCAGTGACAGAAAATTCAATAACCATCATATTGAGCGAATATCTATTTTTTTCGGATTTATCAAAAATTCTTCGATTTTGATAATTTGCAAAATGCCAGATACAATCAGATTTTGAGATTTTGAATAGGAAAGGCGGTCTTGCTTTTGAAAAGCAAGACCGCCCGATTGTTTTACCGTGACAAAAAGTTTTAAGGTGAATAAATATTTACCGAAATTTTAGTTTTTCGGGTTGCAACCAAAGGCAACTGTAACTTTTTCTTTCGGATTGATAGAAGAAATTCTTGAGCCTTTTGCATCTACAAGGTAAGCAAGTTCGTCGCCTGTTGTTTGGAACAAGCCCATTGTACCTGACAAAGCTGTTCTTGTCGTATCGATAGGTGCTTTTACGAGATTTTTGATTGAATCGCCGTAACTTCTGCCTGCCGCTTTAAACTGACCTTGGAACACTTCGCCCGTACCGATACCAACACCACCGACAACGTTTTCAACTGCGTTACCTGCGTTAACAACCACACCGCCGACCGTTCTGCCGACAATACCGAGCAAACTTCCTGTCCAAGTGAATGGCATTGTTACCAATCTTGCAACGGGGTTTTGAGTTTTTGTTTTGTCAACTTGTGCTGCCAAAACTTGTTGCGGCAAATCAGCCTTGCAACCGCCATTTTCGATTGAATCAAATGACAATTTCAAACCACCTGCACATTTTCCAGAAGAACGTTGTACTTCAAGGATTTTACCTCTTACTGTTGAACCACAAGGGAATGTTTCGCCGTTGATTGTAACTTCTTCTGTTGTTGTTGCGGCAAATCTATCGCCAACGTTTGAAGATTTTGCGTTGATTTCATCGTTGAAATTCATTGCGATTGTAGGAAGTTGGATATTTTCTTCGTGTTCAATGTATGCTGCTGCACCTGTGCAACCGCAATCGTCCATCGTTACTTTATCAACATTTGAATAACCCAATGAAACTCTTATATTTTCAAGCATTGATGCAATTTCTGCACGGCTTGCGTCTTTATTTGCGTTAATCATATCGGGTTTCGGAGCGTCATTCAATGCACCTGACTGAATTGCCTTGGCAATAGAGATTTTTGCCCATTCAGGAACTGTATCTGCATCACAATATTTGCTCAAGATTTCATTTGCTTGGCACAAATCCATCGGACAGTTAATACCTTTTGCTAAAATTGAAAATGCTTCCGCTCTTGTTACAGGCTTATTCGGTTTAAACGTATTGTTCGGATAACCTTCCATCAAGCCGTTCGCAACTGCTTTATCAATCATTCTGCTTCCCCAGAAAGTCGGAGGAACATCTTTAAATTCTCTGTGAGACGGTACTGCATCTGAGTTCAAAAGATTATAACCTTTTACCGTCAATGCTGCCATTTCAGCCCTTGATACAGGCAAGTTCGGTTTGAATGTTCTATCTGGATAACCTGCAATAATGTTATTTTCTGTCAAACGGTTAATTTCGCAACCTGCCCAGTATCCGTTCGGAACATCTTCAAAAACGCTGACCAATGGTGCTGCTGCCCCTGTCGGAGTAGAGATTTCGAACGGTTCTAATGTCTTTTTAGTAACCTCGATACTGTCCTCTGTTTGCATACTGATTTGACAACCACAATCATTGTCTATTTCAACAGTTACTTTCGGAGTGGTGTCCTCAATACAGGGACAAGCCGCTGCACCAGTAAGTGCATCTTTTTCTCTCGCAACAGGGATACCTGTTTTTTCACCATCAATGGCTTCTCCAAGGTAAACACCTGCATCTTTTTCACCGATGAGGTTGTTTGAGCCGTAAACTGCATTCGGATATGCGTAAGATTGCATCATATGAGCCTTTTGGTCTGCATCAGGTTGAGGACATGCCGTGCAAGTCGAAACTTTTTCCTTTTCGCAAGGTTCTATTGCTTCGCAAGTCGGTTTTGGTTCTTCACAAACAGGTTCCGGAGTTTCACAAGTGTTTGCCTCTTGTTTACATTTACATTTGTTATTTTTCTTGTGGCACTTCGGACACTTTTTAGTTTTAGGTGTCACAACTTGCGGACAATCACCCGTCGGACAAGCCGCAATTAATTGATATTCACTGTTTGTTGTCGCCGTAGGAGCAAACGAAATGTCTTCCGCATATACCGTATTCATTGCGATTGCTGATACTACAAGTGCGACTGTCAATTTGTTAAGTTTCATTCTACCTCCTTATGAGAATTTTTTATGTGACTTTTCACTGTTTTTTCTTTACCTTTGAATTATGCCGTTTAACAGGGAGCAATATCATTACCGAAACTTCTTATTCACTCAGGCTATTTGTAAATTGTGGAAAAATTTATAAAAAGTTGTATAATAGACTGAGTACAGATAAATAGAGATAATTTCATGCCAACAATATATATTACTGATGTCACGAACCGTGACGGTGTCCAAACCTCTCGTTTGGGGCTTGCAAAGTTGCAAAAAACTATAATAAATTTGATGTTGAATAATATGGGAATTACCCGTTCTGAATTTGGTTTCCCGACTACAAGGCACGAACTTAATTACCTCAACGGTAACCTCGAATTGGTTGACCGTGGAGTAATCGACAAAACAATCCTCTCGGGCTGGATTAGAGCATTATCAACTGACGTTATGCACTCTTTCCAAAACGTTCCGAGATTAAAACACGTTAACCTCTCTCAATCAACCTCAAAACAAATGATTGAAGGAAAATATCAAGGTAAAAAATCACCTGACGATATTATTAAATCCACCTGTGAAGCAGTAGAAACAGCTCTTTCCTGTGGTGCAATCACTGTCGGCGTAAACGCTGAAGATGCTTCAAGAACAGATATGGAATTTTTGTTAAAATTCGGTCAAGAAGTCAAAAAAGCAGGTGCTCACAGATTGAGATACTGCGATACTTTGGGCTATGATGACCCGAAAACTGCGTACGACAGAATTTATAAATTAGGTAAAGAACTCCAAATACCGATTGAAACACATTTCCATAACGATTTGGGAATGGGCGTGGCTTGTTCAGTAATGGGTGCAAAAGCCGCTGTTGACGCTGGCGTTGATACATACATCAATACCGCAATCAACGGAATGGGAGAAAGAGCAGGAAATGCCGATTTGGTATCTTGCATTTTGGCAATCATGAAATCAAGCGGTTTCTCGAAAAAATACAAATTAGACGAAAATATCGATCTCTCAAAATGCTGGAAATTGGCAAAATATACTTCAAAAGCCTTCGGTGTACCTATCCCGATAAACCAACCGGCAGTAGGCGATAACGCCTTTGCACATGAATCCGGAATTCACGCTGATGGTGCGTTAAAAGACAGAAGAAATTACGAACTTTACGATTTTGAAGAATTAGGACGAGGCGAACCCGAAATCGTTGAAACAGGCAGACAAATTACTGTCGGAGAATACGGCGGTATCAAAGGATTTAGAAACGTTTATCTCAATCTTGAATTAGAATTCAAAGACGAAGATGAAGCAAGAACAATTTTGGAACTTGCAAGATACGCAAACGTTCACACTCAACAACCTTTGACCGCAAGCGAACTCAGATTTATTTACTATTACCCCGACATTGCAGCAAAAGTAATGACGGTAACACCTTATTATGAACCAAAAGGCGAATTGTTGAAACGTTTGAGAACGACAGCAAGCCCGATTTTGGTAGTATAGGAGAATTTATGGGAAGAACATTAGCAGAAAAAATTATTTCAGCACATACCGAAACTCCTGTAAAAGCAGGCGATTTGTGTATTGCAAAGGTTGATGTTACCGCAGTTCAAGACGGTACAGGGCCTTTAACAATTAGCGAATTTAAAAAATTAGGGATTGCAAAACCTGCAAACCCTGAAAGAATGATACTTTTCATCGACCACGCAACCCCTTCACCGAGAAAAGAACTCTCGAACTCTCACATGGTTATGCGTGAATTTGCAAAAGAAACAGGTGCAATCCTCTCAGAAGGTGGCACAGGCGTTTGCCACCAAAGATTGGTCGAACAATACGTCAACCCTGGAGAAATCCTCTGCGGTGCAGATTCTCATACCTGCACATCAGGTGCATTAGGTGCATTCGCTACGGGCATGGGAAGTACGGACGTTGCAGTTGCATCTGCATTAGGTAAAACTTGGCTCAAAGTTCCGCAATCGTACAAAGTCGTTGTGGAAGGTGTTTTGCCTTACGGAGTTTACGCAAAAGACTTGATGTTGACATTAATCGGCAAAATTGGAGCAGACGGTGCAACATACAAAGCGTTGGAATTTACTGGCTCAACAATCGACAATATGACAATGTCAGAACGGCGTGACTATGAAAACGAGAAAAATCGACAAGAAGCCTTTGAATTATTTAAATCGAGATGTTATAACATTCGTGACAGTAAATATAATACAAAAATTTTCTATGATACAGGCTATAAAAGAGCGTTTGGCGTTACTAATCTTCACGAAATACAAACAATGACGTTGCTTGTTTTTATTTTATGCGTTTTAATTATTTCACCTATGATCTCATCTGATAATAATTTAAAAATGACAAACATTATTTTTAGCACAACCTCTGGCAAAAAAGCATATTTAAAAAGCAACAGTATTATTGCTGCAAGTGTATGCTCCATAGCATCT
>OMSS01000065.1 GCA_900313795.1 uncultured bacterium
CAACATTACGCAAATTATGGCTTGTTTGTTGATTTTCGTTGGTATTTATATCAGCCAAATGAAAGATAAACGCAAACTTGTTAAGTTGAGAAACTTTTTGCGTACGACGACATCTAATTTTAAAAAGTAATAAAAAATCCTACTCTGGTTGAGTAGGATTTTGTTTGATTTTTTTATTATTTTGCAAGTTCTAAATTGTCCGAAAGTTGGATAAGAAGTTTGTCTCCTGCTTTTGCCTTGTAATGCAACCCTGGAGTGCAGCAACCTGCAATAGCTCCGACAGCAATACCGATAGGCAAACCGATTGCTAAACCTCCGACAACGACTGCACCTGCTGCAACACCGATTCCGCAGCCTGCACCTGTCGCAATCGCACCTGTGCCGAGAGTTGTTCCTAATCCTTTGCCCATAGCGTTCAATTTTCCTCTTGAGAGGTATGCTTTGTTTGAATAAACTCTTGCATCGAATGGAACGGTCGAACCGTCAGGCAAAATAACCTTGTTGAAGGTCATTGTAACCTTTCCGCTTCTGTTGAAGGATTTTGGCTGAATGACTTCGGTTACTTCCGCTTGAACTTGTGAACCGTCAGCTAACAACGTTGTGCCTTCTTCGGTTTGAAGTCCGCCTGTAATCATAAAATCAACCTTGTCTCCGACTTTGCAATCCTTTGTTGAAAAATCTCTTGCAAATGAAACTTCAATTATGTTGTATTGAACAACCGTGTTGAGTGTCGGGGTCGTGACAACGATGTTTGTCGGTGCTTTTTTCTTTTCAACCGCTTTTGTAACTTTTAAGTGTTCTGTTTTTGTTGATTTTTTATAAACTGCAGATTGCTCGTCCGCAAAGACGATTCCGCAATCCGTAAGCATAATTGCCAATAAGAATGCACTGATTTGTTTTTTCATATAAACTCCTTTTTTTCACAATTTTAGCATTTTTTTAGAAAAAATAAAGACAACAATCTCGTGAATAATAAAAAATAGAATATTTGTATTATTTACTTTTTGGGCAAAATTATTATTATGTAAGTATGAGAAAATTTTTGCTTTCGATAATTTCAATTTGCTTAACAATCTCTCCTTGCTTTGCTGAAGGTGGGCTTGAAAGCGTTGATATGACAGATTATTCAAGCACTACACAAAATCTTAAATATTTCTCTGAAAAAGATTATCAAAAAGCAATCAACCAATACAAAAATAAAGGTAAACCTCCTAAAAAACAAAGGGCAAAAGATAAAAAAGTTACAACATCTGTCGATATTGAAACAGATGGTGTGAATCAAAACCCGGAATTCAGTGCATTGCAAGACATTGTGAACCATAAAGGCACAATTATGATTCCAACCTATTGTACAACCGATGCTGGCGAAGAAATCGCCCCCGGTCATTATACGATGGAATACATCGTTGATGCGACAGGCACTGATTGGCTTGTCCTTTCGCAAGGCTCTCGTCAGATTGCAAAAATCGCCCCCGAACCCTCTGATGCCGCTGAAGATGAAACTACAATCAATTACGCATACGCCGTTGGAAAAAATAACCGAATAACCCTTCTTTATGGCAATATGGATATCGCCGTAGAAGCAACTTTGTATGTTGAAGAATAGTTTGCAATGCCTTTTGTAATAATAGATAACACTATTATTGCTATTGTTGTTCTTTTAAAAAATGATGATAATAACACTATTTGTGTTGTTGTTTATTTGCTGGGTTGGAGATGTGATATCTAAAACACTATTTGTGTTATTTTTGTTGTAATCCTCTTTGCTGACGTCTGATAACACTATTAGTGTTGTTCGCAAAAGTAGTTTTTATATCGTGAAACAAATTCTATTTTAAATACCACTATAATTGAGACAATTTTAGCATAAATAAATAAAAAAAATTAGAAAAAAACGAGAAAATATAATATTATTAAAATATATAGAAACAGAGGATAAAAATGAACCGAATAATCATCACGGGTGGCGCAGGTTTTATTGGTAGTAATCTTTGTGAAAGACTAGTAAATGAAGGCAATGTTAATCGGAAACAATCATTTTGAACTTGTCAGACACGATGTTACGAAAGAGTTTTACGCAGAGGCTGACCAGATTTATAACCTTGCCTGTCCTGCCAGTCCGCCGAGTTATCAGTACAATCCGATTAAGACAATCAAGACGTCTATTATGGGGACGATAAATATGCTCGGTCTTGCAAAACGTTGCAAGGCAAGGATTTTGCAGGCTTCAACAAGCGAAATTTATGGCGACCCGAAAGTTCACCCACAAACTGAAGATTATTGGGGAAATGTCAATCCCATCGGAATCAGAAGTTGTTATGACGAGGGAAAGCGTTGTGCTGAAACGCTTATGATGGATTATCACAGACAAAATAATGTTGATATCAGAATCGTAAGAATTTTCAATACTTATGGTCCAAAAATGGACAAAAACGACGGAAGAGTCGTTTCGAATTTCATTGTTCAAGCACTTCAAAACAAAGACATAACAATTTACGGCGATGGTAGTCAAACTCGCTCGTTCTGCTATGTTTCAGACTTAGTTGATGCTCTTATCAAAATGCAAAACAACGAAAAAGGATTTATTGGACCTGTAAACCTTGGAAATCCTTCTGAAAGAACTATTTTAGAGTTTGCTGAAAGAATTATCAGTCTTACAAATTCAAATTCAAAAATCATTCACAAGCCGCTTCCATCTGATGATCCGACGAGACGTCGTCCTGATATTACTCTTGCAAAAGAAAAATTGGGCTGGGAGCCGAAAGTCGACATCGATGAAGGGCTTATGAAAACTATTGAATATTTTGCCGAACTTTTGAAAACCGAAAAATAGGTGACATTTCTCAATGTTTGTTGTTAAATAAAAACAAAAAACACTCACGACACAATAAAGGATAAAAAAATGTTAGCAAGACGTGCAGCGAGAGAAATCGCACTTATATTATTTTCACAATTAGACGATGACGTTAAAAAGTACGCTACGACTGATTTTGACAAGATTATCGTTAACTCAGTCAGAACGCTTACAAATAATGCTTATGAAGAATTAAAACTTCAATCGACAGCGGTTGTCGATATGATTCAATACATTGATGAATACGAAGCAAACCACCCGACAAACCTTGCAAGACCGATTGAAAGCAATGATATCCCTGTTCCGATTCCGCTTACTTCGGATATGACAGGCAGATTGACGGCGATTGCAGATGTTTGCGAAAAAGCATTTTCTGCTCTCGAAATTGCTGAAATGACTGCACTTGAGGAAAATTCTGAAACTAAAAAATATATCAGAAAAATCACAAAAGCATACGTCGATAAAAAAGATATTATCGATGAAACAATCAAAAGACTTGCTGTAGGTTGGGATTTTTCAAGACTTGTCAAAACTTACAAAGACATCTTGCGTATTGCAATTACTGAACTTCTCTTCGTAAAAGAACCGCCTGTAAAAGTCATTATCGATGAGGCTGTTGAACTTGCAAAACGTTATTCAACAGAGGACAGTGCATCTTTTATCAATGCTATTTTGGCAAAAGTTGTCAAGGAAAACGATTTGGATTAATAAATGTTTGAATTTTTTAAGAAAAAAGAAGAAAAAGTACCCGAACAACAACAGGAACAACATGTTCTCGAGGAGAATTCGGGCTTTTCTTTTTCCTTTGAAAAATTAAAATCAACGGTCGCAAATACCGCAAAGTCTCTTGTTCAAAGCGTTACCGGAAATCTTGAGGACAAGGAAGAATTTGACGAATTTGCTCTTGATGATACGGAAGAATTGCTCATCAAGGCTGATATCGGTGTCAATACGGCTGCAGAAATCACAAACAAACTCAGAGAAAAAAATTCGAAAATCAAACCTTCTGAAATTCGTGCGTTTTTGAAAAACGAATTCGACAATATTCTTGAGTCTGCAGGAAGCGAAAAACTCAATGTTAAAGAGGGTTTGAACATTTATCTCATCACTGGGGTTAACGGTGCTGGCAAGACAACTTTGATAGCAAAACTTGCATATCAATTCAAAAATCAAGGCAAAAAGGTACTTGTTGCAGCGGGGGATACTTTCCGTGCGGCGGCTGAAGAACAGTTAAACATTTGGTCTGAGCGTGCAGGTGCGGACATTGTTCGAAAAGACGGCATTGATGCTGCTGCAGTCGCTTTTGATGCTATAAAAAAAGCACAAAGCGAAAATTATGATATTCTTTTAATCGATACAGCAGGAAGGTTGCAAAACAAGCACAACTTGATGGAAGAATTGGGAAAAATGACCGCTGTCATCAACAAATTAGCACCCGATTGTTTCACTGAAAGTCTTTTGGTTATTGATGCAAACACAGGGCAAAATGGTTTGCAACAGGCGAAAATTTTCAAAGAAGCCGCAAATCTTACGGGTATTGCCCTTACGAAACTTGATGGCAGTGCAAAAGGCGGTATTATCATTGCGATTGCAAAAGAACTTTCTCTTCCCGTAAAATTAATTGGTGTTGGCGAAAAAATCACAGATATCAAGTATTTTAACGCCCAAGATTTTACAAAAGCACTTTTTGAATAATTATAATTTTAAAAGTTTTGCAAGTTTCGGTGCAAGCAAATCCCACGCTTTTTCGTTGGGGTGAAGCCATTCGCCTTTGACTTTGTATTCACGTTTTCCCAATTGGTCGCCGACGAGTTCGTTTGCATTTACATAAATATAGCCTTCGTCTTTAATGAATTTTTTTGCATCTTCTGACAAAACGCACCATTTTTCGTCAGATTGTGGGTATTCGAGAAAAACGATTTTTGAGTTTGGGTAATTTTGTTTTGCAATTTTTATCATAGAAGTCAGCATCGGTTTGAAAAGTGCATAATTTTGTGATTCAAATACCCCTTTTCTTTTTGCAATATCTTCTTGAAGGTATTTTGCGGTGTAAAACATATTATAAAATGGCAAAAACTCTTTCACTTCTTGGATTTTGCCGTCTTTGTTTTCGTAACGTAAATTGATTTCAGTCGACCAAAATCCGACTTGATGTTGATAAAGTCTGAAAAGATGGTCGAAAATGAAAACATAAATAATGTACTCAGGACTTTTGTCATCAGAGGGAATGAGTTTATTGTCGATTTGATAATAAACGTAGGAAAGCCCCGTGCCTGTTACCCCTCGTTGATATACAGTTCTGTTTGAGAGGTCTGAAAGTTTGTAGCCTAAAATCTGATTGTCCTCAAGGCAAGAACCTTCTGCAAACGAGCAACCCACAACGGCGAGCGGTCGTTTTTTGCTGTTTTTCTTTTCGAAAATTCTGTTGTGCCAAGTGTATGCAATTGAGTCGGGTGAAAACGGTATCGGCAAGGAATATTTCATAATAACCTTGTTGCCGTTGTCCCATTGAGTTTTTATCGCATCTTTCCACTTGATTAAGTACGCAACGTAAAATGCACCCTCGATGGCAACTGCTATCATCAAAATTATGGCTAAAATTTTAAAAATTCTTTTCATACTAAAAGTACAATCTTTATTTAAGATTGTACCATAGTTTTGAATAATTGAAAATTATTAACCGTTATTATTCGCCGATATTCACCTTGCCAACTTGATTTCTGCCATTTTCTTTTGCGGCATAAAGTCCTTTATCTGCAAATTCAATCATTTCTTGAGGTTCAACACCACATTCAGGGAATGTGGCAACACCTAAACTGATTGTAACTTGTTTATCGGTGTTGGGTGCAATTCTAAACGGTTTCGATGCAATCGTTTTACAGATTTTTTCAGCAATCGCAGTCGCTTCGTCAAAGCCTGTGTCCTTGAGGATAATAACCATTTCCTCACCGCCGTATCGGCAAACAATATCAGAACTTCTTACGCATTTTTTCAAGGTGTGTGCAACCCCTCTCAAAACGGCATCGCCTGCTTGGTGTCCGTATGTGTCGTTGAATTTTTTGAAGAAATCGATATCAATCATAATCAACGAGAAGTGTCTGTCGTATCTTCTGCAATCTGCTATGCAAAGTCTGACTTGGTCTTGGAAAAATCTGTGGTTATATAAATCAGTCAAACCGTCTGTTGTTGCAAGTTTATAGGTCAATTCGAAATCTCTTGATTTAAGAATGTATTTCGTGATGTAAACTGCAATTATTGAAATAATCGTCAACAAAATCGGCAAAACTGTCCAAATCCAAACGTTTGCCCATTGCATAATTAATGTCGAAAATATCAAGTAACATGCTGACAAAACAACGGAAATACCTGTTGCAATAGCAACTGACGAGCAATAGAAACATACAAATGCTACAATGCCTGCAAGGACAAGGGCTATAAGAATATTTGTCGCAGAATTTGCTTGGTGGATAAACGAATTGTCCATCAAGTTGTTGAACAATGTTGCATGGATTTCAACTCCGGGCATATATTTTGATGTTGGAACACTCTTGATGTCCGATAACGAAAATACACTCGTACCAACGAATACAACCTTGTTCTTGAATGTATCGGCTGGAAGTTTTTCTTTTCCATTTTCCATCGATTCGATAACTTTCCACATCGGGATATATTTGAAGTTTTTCTTATCTTCAAGTCCAGTTTCCCCATACCAGTTGAGAATTACAGGTTTTGCCGTTGATAACAACGGAAATTGTTTGTTCGCAAACTTTTTGAACATATTGTATGTCATATAATCATAATAACGAACTTCTTTTTGTTCGTAGTTCCCGTTTTCATATTTGTAAACAGGATAGCCAACCGTGAGGGTGATTCTTCTTGTGATACCGTCATCGTCTTTTGATGTGTTAATATGTCCGATATTCTTTGTGTTATTCAAAATTTGTGGGATAATCGCTCTGCAATTTTTGTAAATCGGCATATCTGAATAACCGCTTTCGCTTTCGTGAGAAATTTCAGCAGGAAGCACAACAGGCTTTCTTACTGTGAAATCTCTGTCATCGAAATTGATAGCCGTAAATGCGTTATCATATTTCTTAAACGCTGCTCCGAGTCTGTCATCACTGTTCTTGTTGTTTCTCATTGAATGAACAAACAATAAATCAAATCCAACAACAGCAGGGTTTTGCGATTCAACATAATCCAAAATTTCCCCATAAACATGTCTCGGTATCGGCCATTCGCCATATTTGTTGATTACATATTCGTAACTTTCATCATCAACCGTTATGATTCTGATATCGTCCGAAACGGTCTTTTTCTCTGCAATTACAGATTGTCTCAAGTCAAATGTTTTCAACTCCATTGTGTTTAAGAAATTGCCAAATCCGCTTTTCAACATTACAACTGAAACAATCAACAAAACAAAAACAATAAGAAACGTATAATTCAATATGTTCTTATTGTTTGAAAAAAAATCTTTAATTTTTGAAAAATTCACTTATCTGTCCTTCGTATTAATTAAATAGCCATGCTACTTCATTATACTCGGGACAATCAAAAATTTCACTACCAAACCCACAATCCATAACAAAACTTGACGAACCGTTCGGGTTAGCCAAGTATTGTAATAAACATTCTTCGTTTAAATTCACTTTCACTTATCTCCATTGCCTGACAAGTCTATTATTACAAATTATTAAGAATTGTTAATCAATCGAAATAATTATTTTTTGAAAGTTTTATAGAACTGAGGGTTAATATTAAGTTTTTTTAAGTAAATTTTAAGTTAATTTAAAATCTCCATATTTTTTAATATGTTCGATTAAGCCGCCGTCTTGTTGAAGTTTAATCATAACTTCAGGGAGTGGTTTGAACTTAATTTCGGTATTTTTAGTTAAGTTTTTGATTACGCCTTCTCTGACATCGACTTCGATTTCGTCTTGAGCGTCAATGCCGTCGGTGTCACATTCTAAAAGTAACAAGCCAATGTTGATTGCATTTCTGTAAAAAATTCTTGCGAATGATTTAGCGATTACTGCACTAACGCCCGACAATTTGATGATTTGCGGAGCGTGTTCACGAGAAGATCCGAGTCCGAAATTTGAACCTGCTACTATGAAGTCGCCTTTTTGGACTTTTGAAGCAAATTCGGGGTCAGCATCTTCGAGGACGTGTTTTGCAAACTCTGGCAAATTTGAGCGTAAATGGAACAAACGACCAGGGGCAATGTGGTCTGTTGATATATTATCAGGGAATTTCCAAGCCTTACCTTTTAACATTTTTTCTCCTTATAAAATTTCTGACGGGTCTGCGATGTAGCCGCAAACTGCAGAATATGCTGCAACTGCTGGTGATGAGAGGTAAATTTTACCTTCGGGGTTACCCATTCTTCCCTTAAAGTTTCTGTTTTGGGTTGAAAGGCAAACCTCTCCGTCGCCCAAAATACCTGCGTGAACGCCGACACAAGGGCCGCATCCTGGGGGTATAATTGATGCTCCAACGTATGTCAAAATTTCAATAATACCTTCTCTGAGTGCTTGCATCATAACGTCTTTTGATGCAGGTGCAACGATTAATCTTACATCGGGGTGAACCTTTTGTTTTTTGAGTATTTTAACAGCAATTCTCAAGTCCTCAATTCTTCCGTTTGTACAACTTCCGATGAAAACTTGATTGATTTTTACATCGCTCAATTCGCTTGCCGGCTTGACATTGTCGACTGTGTGCGGGCATGAAACCATTGGCACGATTGTCGATGCGTCAATGTTGATAACTTTTTCGTATTCTGCATCTTCATCGAAGGTGATTTTTTTAAACGCATATTCACGGTGACGGCTTTGCAAAAATTCGAAAGTTTTTTCATCAGTTGCAAAAAGTCCGCATTTTGCACCTGCTT
>OMSS01000075.1 GCA_900313795.1 uncultured bacterium
AACCTGCACCTCATGGCTATTTGAAGAATAAAAAATCACGAAATGCCAAATGACATTTCGTGATTAATTTTCGAGTTTTATTGCTTATTGTTTTTCTTTAGTCGGATTTTTTTCAATATCGCCGCTATTATCAAGCAATGTTTTGATGAGTTTTTTAGCGGTTCTTTCGTCTGAAATCGTTGCGTTGCCGCCGATGCAACCACCTTCGCAACACATAACTTCTACAAGATTACCCTCTTCACAGTTGCCTGTTTGAGCGTATTTTTTAAGTTGGCGAATTGAATCTTTGTTCAAGCCGTTAATCGCAACCGGTCGAGTTTCGCAACCGGCACAGAACTTAACAGCCTCTGCAACACCGCCTGTTACAGGAAAGTTTCGACCTTGTTTTGAAGGTTCAACTTCTGTTGTTTCCTCTTCGCAGTTTGTAATTTCGATATGCAACCCGATAAACAATGCACCCAATTCCGCAGTGTTCAAGACATAATCAACGTTTTCATTTTCGAACGCTTCTTGCTTTTTCGCAACGCAAGGGCTGACGAAAATATTGATTGAATTCGGGTGTTCACGTTTTGCAATCTCTGCCGTGTAGAACATCGGAGTTTTTGTATCCGATTTATACTGTTCGATTTCGGGCAAATGTTTCTTCGTGAATTGGTTATAACCCGCACAACAAGAAGTTGTCATAAAAGGTTGACCTTCATCAAGTCTTTCTTCAAGTTCTTTTGCCTCATTTTTAATCGTCACGTCAGCACCTTGTGCAACTTCGTAAACGTGAGTGAATCCGACCTTCTTCATTGCAGATTTAAGTTGTCCGATTGTTCCCGGGAACTGACCAACAACGGCTGGTGCAAACATCAAAGTGAGTTCCTTTTCAGCCTTCAAAAGTTTCAAAACTTCGATGAGTTGGCTCTTTTCGTGAACTGCACCAAATGGACATTTCGAAACGCATCTTCCACAAGTGATACACTTATCGAAATCAATTTTTGCCGTACCGTCTTCGTTTTTCTCGATTGCACTGACAGGGCAATTATCTTCGCAAGGTACTGCAACCTTAACGATTGCGTTGTAAGGACAAGCGTTTATACACATTTTGCAAGCCTTACACTTTGTCGAATCGATAACTGAATGTCCGTTTACAATTTCAATTGCACCAAATTTACAAGTTGAAACGCAAGGTCTCGCAACACAACCTTGACACAAATCTGTAACGTGAATTCTCTTCGGTACGCAAGCCTTACAAGCCGCTCCAAGTACCGTCAACGGATTTTTTTCCGGTTCTTTTCTTTCCAAAGATTTTTCTGCATATTCAGAAAGTGAAACCGTTTCGTCATCATCTTCAATGGCAAAGCCCAATCCGGCGATGACTCTGTCCTTCAAGATTGCTCTTTCCTTATAAATACAACATCTGAAAGGCACTTCCGCTCCTTTCGGTCTCATATCATAAGGGATTAATCTCGTTTGTTTCTTAAAATTTTCTGAGAAAAATGCTTTAACTATTCTTACAAGAATTTCTTTTTTTAAGTGAATTGAATTAGTGCTCATTTAATTGTCTTTCGATTTCTTCTACAACCTTATCAATGGTTGCTTCCTGTACTACTACGTCATTAACTTTTACATAAGGTGCTTTAGAATATTCCCCCGAAGAAGAACACATTCCAAGGCAAGCCATACCCGATACCTCTACTTTATCTTTAAATTTTCTCGGGACTAACTCGATTAGACTCTGTAAATTAGAAGACCCCATTACGAAACATGTTGTTCCCATGCAAATCTTAACTTCAACTTTTTTCATTACAACCTCACATAAATTTAACTGAAACTTTTTTCATATACTTTGTTTCCAGAACATCTTTCATTTTTTTGATAATGTTCTTCCTTACCTCGATTTCAATCGGCATGTTGGGGTCATAATGAGCTTGATTGATTTTTGCCCCGACCATGAATTGAATACAATCCGAGTTTAACATAAAATCAATTAATTTTCCTGCTGCATCTTTTGAAATTGTTCCTTTTTCTAAATCATCAAGTGTTTTAGTTAAGGTCAAAATTCCCTCTGTAACAAGGTCTACGCCGTCCATATATGAAATTGCCGGTAATTTACCAATGTTAAGCGACATTTCAACTTTTATCGGAATGTTTAATTCTCTCGATATTAATGAGGCTGTCGTGCCACCACATATCGCCTTTTTTCCTTTGAAATCTTTAAATACATTTGCATAATAACTGTCCTTATCTTGATAATAAGGTGGTCCTGTGAATATCAACGAGTTTCTCGGCGTTCTAAAATAAACACACGCACAGGAAACATCGTCCTTCGGTTTTCCGTCAGGTTCTGTCAAAATAGCCTGTCTCACAACTGTTTTGCTCAAATTTCGACTCGAAATATTTGGTTCTTCCGCCAATCTTTCCTTCACGATTTTTATCAAACCTTCCCGTCTCAAGCCCAATTTGAGTTGTTTTGTACCGAGTGCCGCTTGTGTTACCCCATCAGAGCAAAATACAAGCCTATCGCCCTCATCAAGTCTTAAGTCATAAATATGCATGTGTCGATTTGGAAAGGCTTTTGAGGTTATTACCGTAAAATCAGGCTCCATAACTTCTCCGTTATGTATCCACAAAAATTGTGGATTTCCTTCTTCTACGATTTTTACGTGTCCGTCATCGTCACAATCCATTGCGGAAAACGTCGAGTAACTTATTTTTCTCACCTGACATACAGGCAACGAGTTAAGTACGATTTCGCAAGCCTTTTGGATATTTGTTTCAGCCTCAATAAACTTCAACAACATCGTTGCAGTCATTGAAGCCAAAATATTTGCCTTAACGCCGCTACCAAGCCCGTCAGATAAAACGGCAATAACTCTTCCGGAGTCAGTGTATCTTTTCGTCGCAAAGTAGTCACCGAAAGCGTTTTGGTTATATTTTTTTTCTTGATAACAATCAATATCGATAAACATTATTTATCTCCATTGTCCGCCGAGTAGTCCTCAGCAATAGAACTCAAAAGTTTTTCGGTTTCGACCATGTGTTCACCCAAAAGACAAGCGATTTCCTGAACGGTCGCAATATTCTTCGTAATAACTTCTCTTGCTTTTATGGCAATTTTTTCCCTATCGGTTTCATTAGCCGTAACGTCAGTAATTACAGCACCAACAACCTCATTTTCTTCTATAACAAACGCATTGATATCATACAATTTGTTTTTATCGGGATAATGTTCTTTGTGAATGTCCACGCCCGTTTTGAGCATTTTTTTGAAAATATTTGCAAAAGGAACGATTCTATCGATTGCCGCACCTTTCAAGCCTTCTTCTCTATCCGCAAAAATATCGTACATATCCTCGCAGAACATGTGCATAAACATATCGTTCGATTCAATAATATTCATTTCCTTATCGACCATAACAATCGCAGCAGGCATGCATCTAAGCATTGCCGCAGATTTTTTCATTGCCGATTTTCTCATATAAGAAACGCACATCGAAGGTTCTGCATCTCCAGAGAGCAATGCACAAGCCAAATCCCGACAAGTTGCATATCCGCAGCCACCACAATTCAACTCATCTTCTTCTCTTGTTTTACCGATTCTTTTCATCGCTTCGGTAATCTCATCGGGAGAATAACTGTGCTTTTCAATAGGAATAGGTTCAAAAACTTCATCGACAACAGTCGTTGCTTTTTGAGGAATTTCTTCTCTGAATTTAACCTTAGACAAAATCTCCGAATTGATTGTAACACCTGATTTTTTAGCCGATTTGCAAGGACCGTTTACGCAACCTGTATCGCAAGAAAGTGCTTCCAAGAATATTTTCTTATTAACCTTCTCCTTTTTCAAGCCCACAAGTGCGTTATCAAACGGTTTTATGCCACTTACACTGATTAAAACGGTATCGCTATC
Source organism: uncultured bacterium (assembly GCA_900313795.1). GTDB lineage: Bacteria > Cyanobacteriota > Vampirovibrionia > Gastranaerophilales > Gastranaerophilaceae > RUG841. Next base: position 3,899 of record OMSS01000075.1, read on the forward strand.
AATGCCCGTCAACTTAATCGTTTCATTCATTCCTCCTTCAATCGGGTACAACGCACCCTCAAAAGAACTTTCCGGAACAAACTTATCCTCGCTCGTCACGATAATTTCTTCAGGTTGAATAAATTCTTCTTTAATCCAATAATTCAATTCTGCAAACGTCAACGATGCATCTATCAAGTCCTGATGTCTGTCAGATTCGTTCTTTTTGCCGATACAAGGTCCAATGAAAACTATAGAGATATCATCGCCATATTTTTCTTTCAAAAATTTTGCATGAGTCAACGCTGGAGAGGCAAAAGGGGTGATGTTTTTCGCAAATTCTGGTTTATATTTTCTGATATAATCCACGATAACAGGGCAAGCACTCGAAATATACAACCCATTTCCGTGTTCTTTCATGTATTCTGCCGTTTTTATCGAAACTTCTTGTGCCCCTAAAGCAGTCTCACTCACCGCTTTAAAGCCTAATTTTTTCAAAATTGCAATCAATCTCGCTGGTTCAAAGTCATACAACCCTGCCCAACTTGGTGCAAGTGAAACATATACCTGCTTTTGTGCCAATAATAAAGTCTTAACTTTTTCGATATCATTTCTCACCCGTTTTGCATTCGCAGGACAGACCGTAACACAGTGACCGCAAGCAATACAACGGTCGCTGATTACTGATGCATTACCGTTTTTGATTTTGATTGCCTTAACTGGACATTCTCTAACGCACTTGTAACAGTCGTGACACTCGTTTTTCAATGTATAAACGGGATAGAAAAAATTACTCATTCTTTAAACCTTCCAAATATTCCATAACCTTTTTCAAGTCATTAGTACATTCGTCATTGATGTAAAAATTTGGTCCTTTTTCACAGATGTTTGCACATCTTGCTCCGTAAAGTTCTACTTTGGCATCTAAGTTATTTTCGCTAATGTATTTTTCTATTATCTCTGCATTCTTGTCATTTCCTCTGGCAAAGCAAGCACTTCCCATGCAGATTTTTATTTCATTCGTCATTTCTACCTCATAAATTTTTTTGATAAACATTATACCAAAAAATTTTATATATGTTTAGTGTTTTGTCAAAATAAAAGCGGGTTTCGTACTTTCGACGAAACCCGCTTGGATACGGTATCTTAGACTATACCGTTGTAAGCATTGAGGAAGATTTCCTTGATTTCGCTCATCAACGGATAAGCAGGGTTTGCTCCCGTGCATTGGTCATCGAATGCTCTTTCAACCAATACGTCAAGGTTCTTCATGAATTCATCTTCAGGAACACCGAATTCCTTGATTGATTTCGGAAGGTTGATATCCGTCATCAATTTGTCAATTGCTTCGATAAGAAGTTGGACTTTTTCGTCGTCGTTCTTACCGCCCAAGTTCAATTCATCCGCAATTTGACCATATTTTTCTTTAGCACAGGGGTATTTATATTGCGGGAAGATTGCTTGTTTTGACGGTGTATCTGATGAGTTGTATTTGATGATTTGTCTAATCAACAATGCGTTTGCAACACCGTGAGGAATGTTATACATTGCACCCAACTTGTGAGCCATTGAGTGGCACAAGCCTAAGAATGCGTTTGCAAATGCCATACCTGCGATTGTTGCTGCATAGTGCATTTTTTCTCTTGCTTTCGGGTTGTTTGCACCTTCGTGGTATGATGCTGAGAGGTATTTGAATACCAACTTCGTTGCTTCCAATGCATTTGAGTTCGTGAAGTTTGTTGCCATACAAGATACATACGCTTCAACTGCGTGAACGAGTGCGTCGATACCTGATGCAGCCGTCAAACCTTTCGGCATACCATCTACGAAGTTCGGGTCGATGATTGCCATATTCGGTGTCAACGCATAATCTGCGATTGCATACTTGTAGTGTGTCTTTTCATCTGTGATGATTGAGAACGGTGTAACTTCCGAACCTGTACCTGATGTCGTCGGAATACAAACCATTGTTGCCTTTTTGCCCAAATCAGGGATTTGACAAATTCTTTTTCTGATATCCATAAATCTCATTGAAATGTCTGAGAAGTTTGTATCAGGTTGTTCATAAAGTAACCAGATAATCTTACCAGCATCCATCGGTGAACCACCACCAAGTGAGATAATCAAATCAGGTTCGTAAGGTCTTACGATTGACATTGCTTCTTTAATTGTTGCAATAGTCGGGTCAGGTTTAACATCGAAAAAGATTTGATAATCAATGTTCAATTCATCTAACACGTTTGTAATGTTATAAACCGCACCTGAGTTGAACAAGAATCTATCTGTTACGATAAATGCTCTCTTCTTGCCTTTGAGTTCTCTGAGTGCCAAATCAACCGCACCACGTTTGAAGTATACTTTCGGCGGAACTTTGAACCATAACATATTTTCTCTCCTTTCGGCTACGGTTTTGTAATTCAATAAGTTTTCAACTCCGACGTTACCGCTGACTGCGTTACCGCCCCATGAACCACAACCTAATGTCAATGACGGTTCTAACTTGAAGTTGAACAAGTCACCGATACCACCTTGTGATGAAGGTGAGTTGATTAACAAACGGCAAGTCGGGAGTTTCTTAGTGTATACAATGCTGCTGAGTGACCTGCACCGCCCAAAAGGACTAAATCATGTGCCATATCTACGGCGTGTTCGTAATCTTGTGCTCTATACATTGCCAATACCGGTGACAATTTTTCGTGAGAGAACGGATCTTTTACATCGACTTCTTTTCTTTCTGAAATCAAAACTTTTGCCTTAACAGGAACTTCTACGCCTGCAAGTTCTGCAATTTTGTGTGCCGGTTGACCTACGATTGCAGGATTTACTGTACCTGCAGGTGTCAAGATAATCTTAGCAACCTTTTCTGATTCCTTCTTGTTCAAGAAGTATGCTCCACGATATTCAAATTCTTTTTTAACTTCGTCGTATACACTGTCTACAACTGTTACTGATTGTTCTGATGCACAAATCATACCGTTATCGAAAGTCTTTGACATCAAAATGTATGATACTGCCATTTTGATTTCTGCTGTTTCATCAATGATTGCGGGAACGTTTCCGGGGCCTACACCTAATGCCGGTTTTCCTGATGAATAAGCCGCTTTAACCATCGCCGGACCACCTGTTGCCAAAATGCAATCAATGTCTGGGTGGTGCAAAAGTGCATTTGACAATTCCATTGAAGGAGCATCAATCCAACCAATAATGTCTTTCGGTGCACCTGCTTCAACTGCTGCATTCAATACAACTCTT
>OMSS01000084.1 GCA_900313795.1 uncultured bacterium
AACAAAAAACCGCCATCGAAAGAGCGGTTTCTTGATTGTTTGCGATCATTTTTACACAACACCTTGTGCAAGCATTGCTTTTGAAATTGTTTGAAATGCGGCAATATTTGCACCTGCAACGTAGTTGCCTTCCATTCCATATTGTTTTGATGCTTCGTCGCAAGCCTTGAAAATGTTTGTCATAATTGAATCAAGACGTTTGTCGACTTCTTCGAATGTATAATAATATCTCATTGAGTTTTGAGACATTTCGATTGCCGAAGTTGAAACGCCACCTGCGTTTGCTGCTTTTGCAGGAGCAAAGAGGACTTTATTTTCTTGCAAGTATTCGATTGCTTCTTCTGTTGAAGGCATGTTTGCACCTTCGCCGACTGCGATTACGCCGTTTGCAACCAATTTTTTCGCTGATGTCAAACTCAATTCGTTTTGAGTTGCACAAGGAAGAGCGATGTCTGCTTTAATTGTCCAAATCGGAGCATCGTTTCTATCGGCAGTTTCCATATATTTAGCGTCTGCGTGGTAATTGAGGTAATCTTTTACTCTACCACGTTTTACTTCTTTGATTTCTTTAATTGCAGCCAAGTCGATGCCGTTTTTGTCGTAAATGCAACCGTTTGAATCACTCAATGCTACAACTTTTGCACCGTATTCTTGTGCTTTTTCGCAAGCGTAAATTGCAACGTTTCCGGAGCCTGAAATTGTTACTGTTTTACCTTCGAAAGTTTGACCGCCATTGGCTTTGAGCATTTCTCTCATATAGTAAATCAAACCATAGCCTGTTGCTTGAGTTCTTGCCAAAGAACCGCCGTAGCCGACTGCTTTACCTGTCAGAACACCGCCTTCATAGCCGTTTCTGATTCTTTTGTATTGACCGAACAAAAATCCGATTTCACGTCCGCCAACACCGATATCACCAGCCGGAACGTCAACATCTTGTCCGATATGGCGATAAAGTTCCGTCATAAAACTTTGGCAAAAACGCATAACTTCTGCATCTGATTTTCCTTTCGGGTCGAAGTCAGAGCCACCTTTGCCGCCGCCAATTGGCAAACCGCTCAAAGCGTTTTTGAAAATTTGTTCAAAGCCCAAAAACTTCATAATGCTTTGGTTTACGCTCGGATGAAATCTCAAACCGCCTTTATAAGGACCGATGAGTGAACTGTATTGTACTCTGAAACCTCTGTTTACTTGAACTTGACCATTATCATCAACCCAAGGAACTCTGAAAGTGATAATTCTTTCAGGTTCGACAATTCTTTCCAAAATTGCCAATTTTTCGAAGTCAGGGTTTGCGTCGATAACAGGTTCAATGCTTGACAAAACTTCTTTTACCGCTTGTAAATATTCCGGTTCATTGGGGTTTTTAGCCTCAACTTTTGCTAATACTTTTTCAAGATATTTATTCATTTACAATCCTTCCATTTTTCTGTAAGCAAATTATATTAAAGATTATAAAACGACCATTTTCAAAATCATTGATTTTGAAAATATCTTTACATAATCTTTATTTGAAATTATTTTCTTCTGCCGTTTTTCAAAATTTTTGGCATCACTTCTGGTGCTTTTTCTGCCCAAACTTGCAAAATATTCAGAACATTTTCGCAACATTTTGCCATTGTTTCAGCCGAAACAAATTCAGTTTGAGAGTGGAAATTGATTCCTCCAGCACCCAAATTCGGGGTCAAAAGACCTTCCAAAGTCAAGTGCGAGCCATCAGTTCCACCTCTGACAGAATTTCTCACAGGGGTTAAGCCGCTACGTCTGATGCCTTCTTCCGCAAACGTAATAACCTCGGGCATTTCGTTCAGATATTCTTTCATATTTTTATAAACAGGTTTCGGGTTAAAAACAATCTCGCAACCTTCGTGTTCTTTTTCGATTTTTTTCAATGTTTTTTCGAGAAAAGCGATTCTTTCTTCCGCTTTTTTGAGGTCAAAATCACGGACGAGCATTTTAATCGTGGTCTTTTCTGCCGTTCCAGAAATTTCGTCAACGAAATAATAACCCTCTCTTCCTCTTGTCGTAGAAGGAGTTTCGTTCTTTGGCAATTTCGAAACAAATTCGTTTGCAAGTTCAAGTGAGTTAATCATTTTGCCGTAAGCATAACCACAGTGAACGACTTTTCCCGTAATCGTAATTTCGGGGTTGAAAGCGTTGAAGGTTTCCGTATCGAGTTCAAAAGGAGCACCTCCGTCAACTGTGTATGCAAGGTCTGCTTCGAAATTTTTCGTATCAAAAATCGAAAGACCCAAGCCAGTTTCTTCATCAGGAGTGAACACAACTTTGATTTCAGGACGTTTAATTGACGGATTTTCCACAAGAACGGTTATCGCTTCCATAATTTCTGCCACGCCAGATTTGTCATCTGCACCCAAAAGCGTTGTACCATCTGTCGTAATAACCTTGTGTCCGATTTCGTCCTTCAAATCTTCTGCAAGAATAACCTTTCCGTTTGCAAGTTTGATGTCTCCACCCTTGTAGTCAACGATTTGTGGGTTAACAACACCTGTCGGAACATCATGTGCAGTATCAACATGTGCAAAAAGTGCCACAATTGGGGCATTGTCAATGTTTGCAGGCAATTTTGCCATAACAACGCAATGTTCGTTCACGCTGACATCTTCAAGTCCCAACTTTTTCAATTCGTCCGCAAGCAAATTCGCAAGGTCGAATTGTTTTTCGGTACTCGGAATTTTTTTCTCCGCCATTACAGGGTCAGAACCCGTATCAATCTTGGCATATCTAATAAAAGAATTGACCAAACGGTCTTGATTAATTAAATTATTCATATTTTTTACCTCTGCATTTGCAGCCTGCGAACAGACCAAAAATAACGCTAATACTAAATTTATAATCTTTTTCATCTATACCTCTTTTTTTCAACTTTACCACGGACTTGTGCGTTGTTCAAATAATTAAAAATAGTGGCGGCAAATTTTGATTTGTCGCCACGAAAAAATCTTTTTCAAAAACTAATTCTTAATTTTTTCCCATCCAAAGTTGTAACACAGGTCTGATTGCGGTCAAAATAATTGCAATCACGAACGCTGCTCCTGCAAGAATACAGAAGAACAATGTGTGTGACATGTGTTCGTAAAATCCTGAAAAAACACCAGCAATAAGGTTTCCGAAGAAACTTGATAAAAACCAAGTTCCCATCAAAATTGATGCGAATTGAGCAGGTGCAAGTTTTGTTACTAACGACAAACCTATCGGTGACAAGCACAATTCAGCAAGTGTTGCACAAAGGTATGTAAATACTAACCACAACGGTGATACAAGTGATGATTCACCAGCAAAATGTGCTGCAGTTGCCATAATCAATGCCGAAAAACCGATAATTCCCAACGCTATGCAGAATTTAACAACCGAAGTAGGCTCTTTCCCTTTGCTTGCAAGCCAACTCCAGAACATTGACATCAACGGTGCTATCGTGATGATAAACAACGGGTTCAATGATTGGAAATAACCCGTCGGGATTTCAAATCCGCAAATGTGACGCTGCGTTTCGTTTTCCGCAAACAATGTGAACGAACAACCTGCTTGTTCATAACAAATCCAGAAGAAAATCGAGAACGTCATCAAAATGAATAATGCATAAATTCTTCTTTTTTCACGAGTTGTAAGTTTTTTGCGGATAACGACATCTTCTTCTTCCGAAGTTTCTCGGACGATTTCTGTTTGAACAGGTTTCAAACCATGTTCGCCCAAAAGTTTATTTTCGCCTAATTTGTAAGTAAAATAACCGAAAATAATACCTAAGCCCGCTGCCATAAATCCGTATTTGAAGCCATATAATTGTGCCAAAGTTCCGCAAATTAACGGTGAGAAAAACGCACCAAGGTTGATTCCCATATAGAAAATCGTAAACCCTGCATCACGCTTTTGTTTGTCGTCGCCGTAAAGCATTCCAACGATGGTGCTGATATTTGATTTGAAAAATCCATTTGCGATAATCATCAATGTTAAACCAATAGTAAAGATGATTACCGAAATACTTTTGAGACATTCAAATCCACTTGCCGCAAGGGTAAACAACCCAATCGCCATAACAATCGCACCGATTGAGATACATTTTCTTTGTCCTAAAAATTTATCCGCAATGTATCCGCCAACAAGCGGTGTCAAATATACAAGCCCGGTATACCAGCCGTAAATGTTACCAGCATACTGCGTTGCAACCTTTTCGTCCATTCCTGCAAACAAATATTGTATTAAATATAATACCAATAATGCTCGCATACCATAATAGGAAAATCTTTCCCACATTTCGACCGAAAATAATAAATACAAGCCTTTAGGGTGGCCACCCAAAACATTCTTATCCATAACGACTTAATAATAAAACGAGCAAATTTGAACTTCAAGAATTTGAAAGGTATTCTTAACAAAAAATCACGATTTCTGCAAAAACACCCTTGCCTTGCTTATCGAACCAATATTACAAAAAACAAGCAAATTCCATCGGAAAATAAATATTTTCTATTATAAAAAATAAATCAGGCAACCCACCTGTTTGCAAGAATTTTTGATATCGAAAAATCGGTATTACAAAAGTTAACAATTTGCGGTAAAAAAGGCAATTTATTTTTTTAGCCAACTTCATGGAAGGGTAAGGATTTTAAAAGTCCGTCAGTGTGTAATGAAAGTGTGGTATTAATGGCAATCGCTCCAATTAATTCAGTAAATGTTATTTCAACAAAAGCAGTTGAAAATAAAAAAGTTTCAAACCCCATTGCTTCAGAAAAACCTGAAGTTCAACAACAAGTTGCTGAAAAGGGAGCATTAAAATCATACTTCTTGGGTGGTCAAGCCGCAACAGTTTCATTCGGCGGTTTCCCCGTAAGCACAGGCGGTTTTATCACTAAGAAAATCGACGATGTACCTTGCTGCTGCTGTGGTGGCAGAATGGTCAGAGCAAACCAAATGGACACGAAGGCAAGAGAATTTGCAGGTCTTAAAGGTGAAAAATTAGCCGATAAGATTGAAGAAGATAAAGACTTCTTTAGAACTCCGCAAAGAGTTGTTATGATGCTCGCTGCTCAAGAAGCAAGAGCAAAAGGTGGAGACCTTGCAAGAGCAAAAGGTATGGTTGGAAAGGGACTTAAAGAAAAAACTCAAAACTATTGCATCAACTCATTGAAAGGGGCAGATACAATCGTTAAGGCGACTTATGGCGAAGACAACCCCGTTTCAAAATTGATTGCATCAGAAGTTGAAAAAATCAGAGACGGTAAAATTGCAAGAATGCAATTTACTGAAAAATTGGGCAAAATCGCTGATTCAGTTGACCCTGTAACTTACGACAAAGTTATGGACGCAGCAATGAACATTCCTGCAAGTTTTGACGAAGTTAAAAAAGCATACGGTCAAGCAAACGGCAGCCCACAAGCGATTGCAAGAAGAATGTTAGAACCTTCGATGCAAACAATTGAACACATTCACCCGAAATCATTGGGTGGTCCGAACGCAACTCAAAACTTCATCGCTGAATGTAAAGATTGCAACAACCCGAGAGGCAATATGTCATACGCAGAATGGTTAAAGGTTCACCCTGAATACCCTGCAAAAGCACAACAACACATTGAATGGTTCCAACAACAAGTTGTTGACGGCAAAATCGATAACAGATACGATGATTACGGCGTTGACGTAAAAGCAACCCTCTCAAAAGAATCATTCGGTGCTATCGAACTCAAAGTTCTTAACCCTGAAAAAATTAAAGAATTAAGAGAAGCAAGAAAAGCAGGTCAAGAAGTTAACGTAAGCGAAGAAATTGCTAAACAAGAAGCAGAAAAGAAAGAAGAAGTTGCTTAGTTGACTGAAAAAATATTTAAGGCGAGATTTTTAAATCTCGCCTTTTTTAATTCTTCTTTAAATCTTTTGATTAAGCAGCGAAGATGTTTCTTTTCTTTGCTGATTCTTCGTTGTTCTTTGTGAATCCTTCTGCTAATTGGTACCCGAATTTCTTCATTGTTCCTTGTGCATCTGCTTCGT
>OMSS01000067.1 GCA_900313795.1 uncultured bacterium
AACATTGTCCAAAAGAAAAACAGATTTCTTTTTAAAATCTGTTTTCTGATAAAACTATTTGTTTGCTTCTTCAGCGTTGAATTTTTCAACTTGTGCAATCAATTCTCTTGCTTTTTCTTCAATGCCTGCTGCGTCAAGATTGTCGTACAAATCACGACCGATTCCGACAGCAACAGCACCTGCTTTCAGGTAATCATAAACTGAATCGATTTTGATATTACCTGTCGCAATCACGTTCAAGAACGGCATTGAGCGGAGCATATCTTCGATATACATTTTGCCGCCCATCGGAGTTGTCGGGTAAACTTTAATAAGCGGAGTTCTTGCTTTCCAAGCCGAATATGCTTCATTCGGGGTAGTTGCCGTCATAATCAAAGGCAACTTATGAGTTTGGCAAATTCTGACCAAGTTCATTTGAAAAACAGGAGAAACAATTCCTGAAGCACCTGCGTTGATTGCAGTTTGAGCCTGTCTTTGAGTAATTATACCACCTGCCATAATAGTCATTTTTTCTGTCGAATTCAAATAGTGAATTACGTCGAGAATTTCCGAATTTTGGATAATAATTTCGATTAAATCAATACCCGCTTTGCAAAGTGATGTCGCAATTTCGATTACTCTTTCGGGGGCACTTACTCTGACTACGCCGTACGCTTTTTTGTCTATTATTTTTTGAATAGCATTCATCTGCCGTTATCTCCTTTTTCCGATATTGAACGGAAATAAATTAAAACCTAAAAGTGAGTTATTGGTTTCGTTTTCGAAACCTAAAATCTTTGTCAAATCATCTCTTAATTCCGAGATATCCTCATATTTTCTTAATGTTCCATCAAGAGCAATAGAAACATCGCCAGTTTCTTCTGAAACTACAAGGCAAGCACAATCTGACGCTTCGCTCATACCGATTGCTGCTCTATGTCTTGTTCCGTATTTCCAACTGAGTTTCGGATCTTCTGTCAAGGGCAAAAGTACACCTGCTGCGGTGATTTTGTTATCAACAATAACCATTGCTCCGTCGTGTAATGGTGTATTCGGGTGGAAAATTGTCAAAATTAATTGGCACGAAACGTCTGCATTGACCTTCGTTCCGACATCTGAGAAGAGAAAATCGTTGTCTTGTTTTCCAAAAACAATCAATGCACCGATGTGCATTTTGCTGCAATATTTTATTGCTTCTAAAATTTCCTTCACCGTTCTAACGTTTGTGTCAGTTGATTTCTTAACAGAAAAGAAGTTTCTGTTCAAAAATCCGGTTTGTCCCAAATAACCCAAAAACTTTCTCAATTCGGGTTGGAAAACGACAACCAAACTGAAAACGATGATTGTTACGACTGTTTTGACGAAAAATCCTAAAATAGTGAGACCTAAATGGACGAGCAACTCACTGATTGCCCACGCCACAATCAGCACCATTAAACCTTTTACGAGTTTTTCTGAGTGCGTACCTTTGATGTATTGATTGTAAACGAACAACACAAAAATTACGATAATCGCAACTTGAAAAACGTCCACCGCATCAAGGTGAAAGTTATTTGATAAATGTGAAAGAAGATAATCTGGAGATATATGTTTCATCTTACTTTAACATCTCCGGAATTTCATCATTTTCGACAAGTTCTTCAAATGTTTGTCGTTTTACCATAATTTGGGCTTTCCCGTCTTTGACAAGAACTACGGAGGGTTTCAGGGTCCTGTTGTAATTGCTCGACATTGAATAGCAATATGCTCCAGTGTCGTACAAACAAACCAAATCGCCCTCTTGAAGTTTAGGCATTTCAACGTTTTTGATTAAAATATCGCCTGACTCACAGTATCTTCCTGCGAGAGTCACGGTTTCTTTTTCTACATCGATGTCCGAAACTTTTTCGGCTGTGTATTCTGCTTCGTAAAGAGCAGGGCGGATATTGTCAGCCATACCGCCATCTAACGCAACGTATTTTTTGCCGTTCGGAACATTTTTGTAACTTCCGACCGTATAGACCGTAATTCCTGCTGTTCCAACGATACAGCGACCAGGTTCGATGTAAAGGTGCGGTTTTTCGATTCCGTATTTTGCACAATTTTCATCGAAGGAATTTTTTACGACATCTGCAATTTCATAAATTGAAATCGGTTCGTCACTTTCGACATATTTAATACCTGCACCACCACCGATATTAAAGGTGTCTAAGTTCAAGCCGAACTTGTCTTTGATGAGTTTTGCTTCTCTCATCATAACTTCGACGGCATCGTGATAAACTTGTGTTTCAAAAATTTGTGAACCCAAATGAGCGTGCAAACCAACCAAATTGAGGTTTTTGTAATCATTTACGACAAGCGAGACGATTTCATCGATTTGAGAAAGGTCAAATCCGAATTTCGAGTCGATGTTGCCTGTTTGAATGTATTCGTGCGTGTGACATTCAATTCCGGGGGTAATTCTGAGAAGAATATTTACCTTAACATTTTTTTCTTTTGCAACTTTATCAAGATTTTTTGCCTCGGTAAAATTGTCGACCGAGAAGAGTTGAACGCCAAAATCGATTGCAATTCTAAGTTCTTCGCAAGTTTTATTATTGCCGTTGAAAACGATATTTTTCATATCAAAGTCTGCTAAATGAGCGGTGTATAATTCACCAGCGGATACGCAATCGAGACCGAAGTTTTCTTTTTGCATAATCTTGCAAATCGCTTTAGTCATAAAGGCTTTCGCCGCATACATCATGTGAATGTCTCGACCTTCGAAGGCTTTTTTGAAATCTTTTGTAATGCTGTCGATTGTGTCAAAATCGTAGATATAAAGAGGAGAGCCGAATTTTTTGACCAATTCTGGAATTTCAATGCCGCCTACTTCTAAAATGCCGTTATTGTTTCGTTTACAAGTTTTGGGTCTGACTGATTGGTTTGCGGTATTGTTCATTAATTGTTCCTCTAAGATATTCCTATTTTATCATACATGTAAATCATTAAATTTACAATATTGAAATTACTTAAAAAAATCATTATAACTGTATTATGAAAAAAATATTTTTGGTGATTTTATCGTTATTTTTGTTCAGCCAAGTTCCTTGTTTTGCAGAAATTGACTGGGAAGCGTTGTATGAAAACTCTCAGCCGTTTGGAACGAAGTTGATGAACGACATTGACCCGTATGAGGACGAGGATAACTTCAAATACGCATATTCGCCCTATCCGCTTTTTCGGACGAGTGTTGTTTTATATTACAAAAATATGAAAATTGATTCGGGATATTATCAACTTACCCCGAGAAAAATGAACGGAAAATATTACGTTTTCTTTAAGACTAGCGGTCGGGTCAAATACATTATCCCCGTTGTAAAAAGAGAACTTGTCGAGGAATTGTTTTATAAAAAATATGTTCCTGAACCAAAATTGACAAAGGGGCAGGCGTTCGCTAAAAAATGGAAAAACTTCTGGCGAAAAGTCTTTAAAGATAGCGGAAAACAACCGCCACCATCGTCATACGTCGAAATGATGAACCTCGAAACTTGTTACGTTTTGAAATTATATTTCAAAAATCACTGCTACTTTACGGTTTACAAAAAAGTTCCGTACTAATTTTGACGTGACATTTTGAAGAAAAGCCTTTTGTCGCAAGGGGTTGCCGCTTTGTCGCAAAGGTTTACCGCTTGCAAGGGTTGCCACTTTGTCGAAAGGGGGTTCTGTTTCGTCGGTTAATTGAAATTATAATTTTTTTGTCAAAAGTTTGACGATTTTGTTTTTCAATCTGATTAAAAATGACTTGTTGAAATTTGCGAAATTTGCTTTAAAGTTGCAGTTAATCAAACGGCAGCACATTTTGCAGGTATGAACTTTGTGACGGCATATTTCAGCTTCTTTGCTTTCCCAAAGTTCTTTGGGTGATTTTTCTAAAATCGAACCAATCGGACGCATATTGAAACAAAGTCTGACATCACCGTATGGGTCAACGGCAAAATTTGTCGAACCGACATCGCATTTGATAGCGTTGACAATATCTTCAGGATTGTTGAAGAAAATTTTGTACGCTTCAAGTTGTTCATAAGAATTTGCAATCGCATGACCTGCTCGTTTCATTTCGATTAAGTGGTCAATAATTGGCAAAGCCTTGTCTGCCATATTTTTTATGGTATTTTTGTATTCTTCTGGGATAATGTAATTATCCGTGTCCAAGCCAGCCGTTCTTGAGTACGGGTGGAAGGATTGAGAATCCTCAATCAACTGGAACATAATGTGTTTGAGGTGATTTTTCGTTGCATATTCAACGAGGTAAACAATTTCGTCCAAATTGTCAGGAAGCATTACTGTAGCAAGGTTTATGCTCAAGTTGTCGTTTCTTCCTTTTTTATAGTTCATAATTTGCCAAACGAAATCGCAAATTTTTTGGGCTGAACCTTCTCTTCCACGGGATTTGTCGTGGATTGACTTGTCGACGATTGAGTTTAATGAAACATTCAAACTTTCAAATCTTGTATCAATAATTTTGTCCACCAATTTTTCAACAGAAAATCCATTGCTCATTGACGAAACCTTAAATCCCAAGTCGGTTGCGTACTCTGTGAGTTCAAAAATATCAGATCTCAAAAAAGGTTCTCCACCTGAAAAACAAATCCAAAATCCATCGCCGAGCCATTCTCTGAGTTGCTTGAGAACATTTTTCCACTGTTCTGTCGTAAGTTCTTTTTTCATAACTTCGCCGCCGACTTGCCATTTTGAACAAGTGACGCACTGCATTTGACATCTATCAGTGATGTCGATAGTTAAAACTTGCGGTTTTGACGGAACTTTTGAACTCATTTTGCTCTCCTTAAACCTATGTTACTCTGCATTAGTTTCACTGTCAACGATTTCATCTGTTTTGTCACGAAACGCTTTATAAACCCGTTCGGCTTGCGAAGGAGGCAAAAGCAGTGCAATTTCAGGCAGGGTGAGTAACGAGAGTTTTTTTACATCTCGAAAATTTTTTCTGATAATTTTTTTGCTTTTCTCTGAAAGTCCTTTTATAGTATCCAAAACGGATTCTAACGATGATTTTTGACGTAAACTTCTGTGGAAAGTTATCGCAAATCTGTGTGCCTCGTCTCGAATTCGTTGGAAAAAGTACAACTGCTCAGAATTTTTAGGGAAAATTACTGGTTTTGATTGGTGAGGAACGAAAATTTCCTCTTCTCTTTTTGCCAAGGAAACAAAATTTATGTCTTTTATTCCCATTTCCTCAACAATTTCAATTACGCTTGAGAGTTGACCTTTGCCCCCATCGATGATGATTAAATCGGGATAATTTTCGGGAGAAAGTTTTTTGAGTCTGCGAGAGAGGACTTCTTTCATCGACTGAAAGTCGTCCGGTTTGCCGACTTCGACAGTTTTTATTTTAAATTTCCGATATTCGGATTTTGTGGGCAAGCCGTTTATGAAAACAACCATCGAGGCGACGGTGTTTGTCCCTTGAATGTGCGAAATATCGTAACATTCGACCCTGTGCGGAAATCTTTTCAGTTTCAATTTTTCGCAAATGTATGCCCCAACTTTGTTGTAATCTTCCGAAATTTGTTTCATTCTTGAAAGTTTTATTTTCTCATGAAAATAATCTGAATTTTTTTTCGCAAGTTCGACTATGTCTCGGTTTGCATCGGTAATTTCCGTGACAATTTTTACTTTTGAGCCTTTCAAGCCCTTGAGCCAATTCTCGACAGTTTTGAGTTCGGAATTTTTTGTAGGAATTATGATTTCCTTCGGAATGTCCGTCGTTCTTGAGTAGTATTCACTTAAAAATGCGTAAGAAATATCTTCTTCGACATCAAAATCGGACGATGAGAGTTCAAAATCTTTTTTATCCGTCAATCTTCCGTCACGAATTTGAATAAGTGAAACTGCACAAATGCCGCCACTTTCGGTGATAGAAACGACATCTTTATTTACGTTTGTAGATTCGTAAACGACTTTTTGTTTTTCGATTGTTTTTTTTACGTCAAAGTATGCGTCACGGTACTTTGCGGCCTTTTCAAATTCTTGTCGTTCGGAATAATAAAGCATTTCTTTTTTCAATTCTTCAACGAGCAAGAGCCTGTTGCCTGACAAAAAAAGTTCGACATTGTTCAAAATCTTTTTGTAATCTTCCGGCGAAATCATCTTCTGACAAGGTGCAGAACATTTTTTGATGTCATAATAAATGCAAGGACGATTTTTGAATTTCGGGGTTCTGCATTGTTTCAATGGAAAAAGTTTTTTTAATAAATCGAGAGTGGAATACATCGCACTAGAGTCGGTATATGGTCCGAAATATTTGCCCTTCTCCATATTGATATTGTGTTTTCGGACAATTATTATTCTTGGATATTCTTCGTTTGTAATCAAAAAATATGGGTATTTTTTGTCATCTTTCAAAAGGACGTTATATTTTGGCTTAAATTTTTTGATTAAATGAGCCTCTAAAATCAACGCTTCGGTTTCGGTGTTCGTTATTATAAATTCGATTTTTTCGATTTGTGGAACCATAACCCGAAGTTTCGGCGTTTCATGTTTCTTTTGAAAATAAGAACTGACACGTTTTTTGAGGTTTTTTGCCTTGCCAACGTAAATAATTTCGCCATTTTTGTCCAAAAAACGATACGAGCCAGGTTTTTCAGGAAGAAGTTTTAACTGTTCGGAAATATTGTCCATAATTGAATTTTAACCCGATTTCTTGTTGTTTG
>OMSS01000196.1 GCA_900313795.1 uncultured bacterium
TGACATCGTTGTTGAAGTTATGGGTGGCGTTAATCCGGCATTTCAACTTCTCAAAAAGGCTATCGAGAACGGAAAACATATTGTTACCGCAAACAAAGAACTACTCGCTAAGCACGGCGAAGAACTTTTTCAAGCAGCAAAAGAAAAAAATGTTGTAATTTTATACGAAGCAGCAGTTGCGGGTGGTATTCCAATTATCATGCCGATTAAGACTATTTTGCGTTCTAATAAAATCACAAAAGTTAAAGGAATTTTGAACGGCACAACGAACTACATTTTGACGAAAATGGACGAAGATTGTGCATCTTACGAAAAAGTTTTAAAAGAAGCACAGGAATTGGGTTATGCAGAAACTGACCCGACAGGCGATGTCGAAGGTTTTGATGCAGCGTACAAGATTGTAACCCTTGCAACCATTGCGTTTGGCAAGAGAATTAAAATCGATAATACCTATCGTGAAGGTATCACAAAAATTTCTGCAAAAGATATCCAACGTGCCAACGAATTGGGCTATAAAATCAAACTTATCGCATCAGCAGAACTCAACAGCGACAACGTTGCAGACGTTAGAGTTCACCCGATGCTCGTTCCGAAAGAACACGTTTTGGCTAAAATTAACAATGTCACGAACGCTGTAATGTTATCAGGAGAACCCGTTGGCGAGATTATGTTCACAGGCCCGGGGGCCGGTGAATTCCCGACAGCAAGTTCAGTTGTTGGCGACATTTTAGCACTTTGTGCCGAAGTTAAACGTACGGCATATCCTTTGCCGATGATGAGATGTAACCACTCGGAAACCGCCGAATCATTGAGCATTGACGAAACTACAAACCGTTACTACATTATGCTTAACACAATCGATACACCGGGGGCAATCGGTGTAATCGGAACTATTTGCGGCAAGCATAACATCAACCTTTCAGATATTCTTCAAAAAGGTTCACAAGACGGAAAGGCAGAAGTCGTAATCATTACAGGCTTATGCAACGAAGGAAACATCAAAGATGCACTTGACGAAATGAAAAAATCAAACGTAATTGAAGAAGTAAAAAGTTTAATCAGAGTAATGAATTAAGGATAAAAAAATGAGTACAGATAAACATTATCAAGGTTTAATCAATAAATATAGAGAATATTTGCCCGTTTCGGACAAAACTCCGGTTGTCACTTTAAACGAAGGAAACACACCGCTTATCAAGGCTGACAATTTGGCTAAAAAAATTGGTCTTGATGCTGAAATTTACTTAAAGTTTGAAGGTTCAAACCCGACAGGGAGTTTCAAAGACCGTGGTATGACAATGGCTGTTTCAAAGGCTAAAGAAGAAGGCTCAAACGCAATCATTTGTGCATCAACAGGCAACACAAGTGCCGCAGCCGCAGCATACGGTGCAAAAGCAGGAATGAAAACATTCGTCCTTATTCCTGATGGCTACATTGCACTTGGAAAACTCTCTCAAGCAATGATGTACGGTGCAAATATCATCGCAATCAACGGCAATTTTGACGAAGCGTTGGAAAGAGTAATCGACATTTCAAAAAATTACCCGATTACAATGGTTAACTCACTCAACCCGTACAGAATCGAAGGTCAGAAATCAGGTGCATTCGAAATCATCGAAGCCTTAGGCGACGCACCGGATTACCACTTCATTCCTGTCGGAAACGCAGGCAACATCACGGCTTACTTTAAGGGTTACGAAGAATGGCTAGCAATCAACAAATCGACTCATTTGCCGAAAATGATGGGCTTTGAGGCAGAAGGTGCAGCCGCAATTGTCCGTGGCGAAAGAATTATGCACCCCGAAACCCTTGCAACAGCAATCAGAATCGGTAATCCTGCAAGTTGGGAAAAAGCAGAACGTGCAAGAGACTTGTCAGGCGGCGTAATCGATAGCGTTACAGATGATGAAATCGTTGAAGCATACAAAATGATTGCCTCAACAGAAGGTATCCTTTGCGAACCCGCATCAGCAGCCTCAGTCGCTGGTTTGATTAAGTCAAACAAGACAAAAGCAGTAAAAGAAGGTTCAAAAATCGTTTGTATTTTGACAGGAAACGGATTGAAAGACCCCGATAACGCAATTAAATACGCACTTGCAGACGTTAAAAAGACAAGTGCAGACATCAATGATATTTTAAGAGCAATGAACATTTAGTATTCACAGAAATTTTTCATAAGGCGGTCAGAAATGACCGCTTTTTTAATGCACCATTTGCTCGATACATGAAACAAATCCTAAATATATTGGGCTGACACGGGTAAAGCCCTCGCAGTGACATAGAATGTTTAAATTTACTCATTTTCCATCATACTGAGGCTTTAGCCGAAATATATTTGAAGCCATTGGATTTCACTGTTTCTTCGCTACGCTCAGAATGACAATTTTATTCCCCATAAACCCAATTTTTGCGAGCAAACCATTGAATTAAAGACAAAATTGCAATAATAACAAACAAAACGTACGCCGTCGCTGATGCCCTTCCGACTTCAAAATATTCAAAAGAATTTTTATAAAGCCAATAGACCAAAACGTCCGTAGCA
>OMSS01000176.1 GCA_900313795.1 uncultured bacterium
TCGGCATCGTTATACCTGTAACATTTTCGCTACCGATTGCACGGCAAGCAATTGCTGCAGTAAGAGCGGAGTCGATACCGCCCGATAAGCCGAGTACGATTTTTTTGAAACCGTTTTTGTTGCAGAAATCTTTTATCGCAAACGTAATCGCATCAACAGTTTCGTCGTAAATATTTACTTCTTTTTCTACAATTTCTTTGTATTCAACATCTTCGTCATAGCAAATTTTTGCTTCTTCAAATGCAGGTGCTTCAACGATTTTACCCCCATTTTTTGTTGAAAAATAACTTCTGCCGTCAAAAAGCAACGAACCTGTCAAACATACAGGATTTACACGGATTTCGGGGAAAGATTTTTTTGCCGTACGTTTGAAGAAATTATCCATTTGGAAATTTTCAGCGTGCAAGTTTAACAAAATATCCGTCTTGCAGTCTTTAACCTTGTCCAAAGTAACGGTCATCAATCTTCCGTGATATTCAATATCAACAGGACCTTCGCCTGATTTAAAATATTTTTGTTCTTGAAGGGTCAAGTCTTTTTTGCGGCAAAGTATTTTTTTCTTTCCGTTAGAAAGAAGTGCAACCGAGTTATAAAGCCCATTTTCGGTTTTTTCGGCAATACCGATGATGATGTCTCGTTGTTTAGAAAGTTCTGTAATTTCTTCAAGTGCGGCATTTTGTTTTTCAATAAATTCAGGCGTTCTGAAGTAATCGCAACAGTTTATCCCAGTGATAGCCAAGGTCGGGAAAATTATCAATTCATCAGAATCTTGCTCATTAATATATTGTTTAATTTTTTCGCTGTTATCTTCAATGTCAGCCGATTTCATGTTCAGTTGGATTAATGTTGCTTTCATAATGCTGTTGCCCTTTTCCTTTAATTTTAATATATTTTGTAACTTCCCATCTTAAATCCACATACTCGATTTTTTTGTCAACTTTATCCAAGTTTTCCAAAATCGTTTTGATGGATTTCAATCTCTTATCAGCGTTGCCGTCAGGTTCACCGAGATCAATCAACACCGATTTGATTTTGATGAAAATATTGTGTGGTTGTCTATAATCAATATATTCGACCTCTTCGCCTGAATATTGCTTAACTTTTTCAGCAAGTTCCAAGAAGAAATCAATTTTGTCTTTATTCCATTTTACGAAATTGTCCTGTTCGCCTGTCGTGATGACCTTTAGCGGGTACAACTTATTATTTTTCGGTAACAAGTCCGCACCGAGCAAAGTTCCGTCCTCAACGAAAAACGCCGCAGGTTTTGCTGTTTCATTAGGTGCAATCATCAACACAGGCATTTTATCCTCAATAACGATTTGCATTCTCGCAGGAAACCAGTATCTTCTGATATGCACTGATTTTACGGTTTTTATCTCTGAGATTTTATCCTCAAAGCCTTTCACGTCTAACATATACAACGGTCGCTTAGGAATTTCAACCTTTTTCATAATATTTAAAACTTTTTCCGGCGAAGTTATATATGTTCCTACAATAGCAACGTTTTTGTTCTTTGGGGAAGTAAACATTTTTTGAGGATAATACCATTTGGAAGAACAAAGAATTTTATAACTGCTAAAAAGTATCAACGCAATCATTAATGCTCTCAAGCACAAAAGCATTTTGCTCGAACGAACGGGCTTCCTTTTATGTTTTTCTTTGTCTTTTTCCAAATGTTCTGTCATTATCTGTTCAATCCAGCGTTGTTCAATATCATTAAAACTAATTCGTCATAAGAAATGCCCATTGCACCTGCTTGTGCCGGCAAGTCGCTGACATCTGTCATTCCGGGGCTTGTGTTGATTTCCAAAACGTATGGAATATCTTCGGCAACCAAAAAGTCAATTCGGCTTACCCCCTTGCAACCACACGCTTTGCAAGCCTTTACCGCAATGTCTTTTACCTTCGCTGTCATCTCCGGTGAAAGTTCCGCTGGAAGAATGAATTCCGTCATTCCCTTGGTATACTTGGCTTCGTAATCGTACCATTCAGTTTTCGGACGAAGTTCAAGAATTTCCGTCGCAAATGTTTCGTCTCCATTGTCCAAAACACCAACGGTCAAAGACTTTCCGACCAAAAACTCTTCTACCATTACATCTTGCCCGATTTCGGCAGATTTTTTATAATTTTCAGCAAATTCTTCTTTGGTATTAACTTTATACATACCAATGCTTGAGCCTTCGCTTACGGGTTTAAGCATTACAGGAAATTTCAAATCCTTTACTTTTTCTTCGGCATTGTCACCAGCCTTAATCAAAACAGACTTAATCAACGGAACATAATCGAAATTTTTCAAGATATTCTTGGTCGTTGCCTTGTTCATACAAGCCGCACTTGCAAACACGCCGCAACCAGTATATTCAATGCCCAAAATTTCCAAAAGCCCCTGTATGCAACCGTCTTCACCATATTTTCCGTGCAGTGCGTTATATGCAACTGAAACTTCATTGTCGTGCAAAGTTTCTGCAATATCTTCATCAACGTCAATCAAAATCGAATTTTCATAGCCCAATCGTTGCAGGGCTTCAAAAACATTTTTGCCAGAACGAAGAGAAACTTCTCTTTCATTCGACATTCCGCCACAAAGCACTCCAATTCTTGTATCTAACGGATATTTTAATTTTTGTTCGCTGTCATTGTTTGCCATATTTCTTTTTCTTCCTCATTTGCGATACCGATAAATTTAACTTCTGGTTGAAGTTCAATCGTATAACGCACTTTGACCTCATTATACATTTTATACATCAAATTTAAAACGTCGCTTGACGTTGCATAGCCGATGTTTACGATAAAGTTTGCGTGATTTTCCCATACTTTTGCTCCGCCAATGATTTTCGATTTAACGCCTGATTTTTCCAAAAGTCTGCCCGCTGAATCGTTTTCGGGGTTTTTGAAAATACTTCCAGCATTCGGAAGTGCAAGCGACGGTTGCTTTTGCTTACGAAATTCGGCATTTCTTTGCATCAAAGCCTTAACCTCATCAACAGTCGATATTTTGAGTTCAAATTCTGC
>OMSS01000059.1 GCA_900313795.1 uncultured bacterium
ACCGTCAAATTATCTTTCTATGTAATGCTTTTCGGGCTTACGGTTTTTGTTTGGAACTTGAAATTTTTGACGTTGTTGAAACCGATAAATGAACCATTTTTGTGGTTTGATGTTTTGATGTTGGCGATTTTGCCCACGATTGTTGCTATTGACACCTTGAATAAGGCGATAAAGTTGATTGGTCCTACGCTTGCGGCGATTGTAAGTTCGTTAGAACCTATTAGTGCAATGTTTTTGTGCGTTGTTTTCTTCCACGAACAACTTACTCTCAAGATTGTTTTGGGCATGTTGGCAATTCTTTTGGGCGTTTTGATAATCGTTGTTTATAAAGATAAAAAAGTTGTTCAAGATGTGTAAAATGGTAAAAATGCTTGAGAATTTTGACATTGTTGTTGAAAATGTTATGATTGATTTATGGAAATAGCACTTGTCAGGGTAAAATATAATTCTCATATTATTACACCACCATTGGGTTTGGGGTATTTGGCAAGTTATGCACAAAAATTCGGACATAAAGTTTTGATTATTGATGCTTTAAGAGATAATCTTTCGAATGAGCAAGTTGTCGAAAAGATTAATGCTGCAGGCATTTCGGCTGTCGGAATTACTTGTTTGTCTGCTTTTTATAATGAAGTTGTCGAATTGTCAAAAATGTTGAAGGCTGAGGGCAAAAAGGTTTTTATCGGTGGTATTCACCCAACTTTTATGCCCAAACAAACCCTGATTGATACAGGTGCTGATTATGTTTCGCTTGGTGAAGGCGAAATTTCGCTTAAAAAATTATTGGACGCAAACTTTGATGGTACGGGGATTCAGGGGATTTATAATCTCGAAAATCTTCCTGATAAACCGATTAAGGGCGAAAAGGTTGAAAATCTTGATGATTTGCCTATGCCCGATTGGGGACAAATTTCTCCGAAATCTTATCCAAGAGCTCCTCACGGTGCGGTTACGAAGAATTATCCCATCGGAATTATAATTACGACAAGAGGTTGTCCTTACGGCTGCAAATTCTGTGCAAGCCCGAATTTTTACGACAGAAAAATTCGTTTCCGTTCACCGAAAAATGTTGTTGACGAGATTGAATATCTTGTGAAAAATCACGGGGTGAAGGAAATTCATTTTGAGGACGATAATTTTACGCTCAAGCGGTCGCACGCTTATGAAGTTTGCAAAATGATTGTCGATAGAAAAATCAAAATCACATTTACTTGTCCGAACGGAATTAGGGCGGATAAGGTTGATAAAGAACTTTTGCTGATGATGAAAAAGGCTGGCTGCTATTGCTTTGCGTATGGAATTGAGTCGGCAAACCCGCAAATTTTGAAAAACATTAATAAAGACGAAGATATTGAAACTATTAAAAAATCCATTGACATTGCGGCAGATTGCGGAATCGATTGTGTCGGGTTCTTTATTTTCGGACTTCCGGGGGAAACGAAGCAGTCGATTGAGCAGTCGATAAATTTTGCTTTGTCTTCGAAGTTAACACGGGCACAGTTTATGATTTTTGACGTTCTTCCGGGGTGCAATTTGTACGACGATTTGGACGGCCAATTTGAGTCTGACTTTTCAAAAGAAAGTTACTGTTCGCCTGAATATGTGCCAGAAACCTTGACGAAACAGGACTTGATTGACGCACAGGAACGTGCTTTTAGAAAATTTTATTTCAGACCGAGAATTATGTTTAGAATGTTGAGAAGCGTGACACTGTCTCAAATCGGCTTCCTCGCAAAACGACTCTTGACTTTTGGAATTATTAAACATAGATAATTTTTCAACTTGAATTTGATGACGAAATCAAGTTTTCGTGTAATATTTATAAAGTTATCAATTATGCTCGTTCGCATAATTTAGATTTCGAGCAGTTAATGCAAGGATAAAAAATCATTCATTTAAGTTGCGAAAAAAATCTGTTTGAGGTATTTTGAGGGTGTGGGTATAGCCCGAAAGTAACTTAAAATGAGGATTTGAAATATGACAAGAAGACCCGTTATTGCAGGCAACTGGAAAATGAACAAGTTGCAAGCAGAAGCAAAAGATTTAGTTAATGGCGTAATGGCAGGTTTGAAAGAATATGACAAGGAAAAACTTCCTGAAGTCGTTGTTGCTCCTGTATTTACATCATTATATGTTGCAAACAAAGCACTTAAAGATTGCGGTTGCGGAAAAGTTAGACTTGCTGCTCAAAACTGCTACTTTGAAAAAAGTGGTGCTTTCACAGGTGAAGCATCTGTTGAAATGTTGGTTGATGCCGGTTGCGAATACATCATCATCGGTCACAGCGAAAGACGTCAATATTTTGCAGAAACAGATGAAATGGTTAATAAAAAAGCAAAAGCAATCTTGGCAAACGGCTTAGTTCCTATCATCTGCTGCGGTGAATCTCTCGAACAAAGAGAATCAGGCGTTACAGATACTCACATCGCTTCACAAATTAGAGCGGCATTGAAAGATTTATCATCAGAAGATGTTGCAAAATCAATTATCGCTTACGAACCGATTTGGGCTATCGGAACAGGCAAAACTTGCGATTCAAATGAAGCAAACAGAGTTATCGCTATGATTAGAAACACTGTTAAAGAAGTTGCTGGTGCAGATGCTGCTGATGCAATCAGAATTCTTTACGGTGGTAGCGTTAAACCGGAAACAATTAAAGAACAAATGGCTCAATCAGATATCGATGGTGCTTTGGTTGGCGGTGCTTCTTTGAAAGTTGACAGTTTTGTTAAAATCGTTGAAGGTGCTATGTAATTTATCACCAAAAACTTTAGAAAAGAGAGTCTTTTTAGGCTCTCTTTTTTTTTGTTTAAAAATGTAAAAATTTTTTCGCATGCCGAAATTGTTTGTTCTAAAAATTGTTTATATAATTAAGGTAAGTGAATTAAAAAGGAGTGTTAATTATGATTAATCCGGCAATGATAAAAAAAGGTGTCGAAGTTGCTGGAAAAGTTGTTCAGGCTTCGGATATGATTAATACGGCATCGAAAGCTGCAGGTATTAATCAAGACAGTATTTTTGCCCAAAATGAAAAAGAGGGTAAAGGTGGTGCATTGAATAGCGTTTTCCAAGCAGCAGATACTGTCACGAATGGGCAAGTCGGCAAGGTTATGGAAACGGTTGACGGTGTAACTAATGGTGCTGCATCAAATGTTACTCAAACTGCTGACAAAATTGCAACTCCTGTTCTTAACGCAGTCGGTGGTGCTGGCGAAGGTACGGAAGAAGAATTGCTTAAAAAATTAGGCAAAAAACCGACCCTCGGTGAACAAGGTATTGAAGCGTAATAATGTTTTTGAAATTGGGGAAAAAGCCCCAATTTCTTTTTTTTATGAAGTCATTTTGTGTTTATGAAGAAGATTGTCCCTAATATATTTTTATTTATGATTTGGTTCATTTTAGGTGGAATTGCCGCTGTATTTTCGATGGCAGTATATGCAAAACATAAAAGTTTTTCCTTATGGACTTTGGCGTGAAAATACCACGGAAAAATTATGTTTGATGGACGTTTCGTCCTCGTTGGTTTTGACATACAATGAATCTCCGGAATATACAAACATTAAGGTCGTTTCATTGGATTCTTTTGTGGAAGAAAATAATCTTAAAAAAATTGCCATTCGATTATCCTTTTGGCCGGGAAAAAAGAAGAAATTTGATGCTTTATGCAGTTGATGAAACGAAGAAAATAAGATTATAATTTGAATTCTGTACTGAATTTCAAACGTTGTTTGTTGGTTGTGCCTTCTCCGTTGTAAATTGATGCATTGACGCTGAAGGAAACCTCGTTCGGGTTATTTTTAAAGGGTTTGTAGGTTATGCCAATATCCTCTTGAGTGTAATTTTCATCAATGTGAGAGGCGATTTTGCTTGTTATTGAAATTGATTTTGAAAGTTTGTATTGCGGGGTAATATATAAACTTGTGTTGTATCTTCCATCTTTGCTGGAACTTTCTGTTTGTCCGATTTGTGCACCAATACTGAAATTTCCCTGTTTGTATTGTGCAAATAAGCCACCTGAGTTTCTTGCTGATGAGTTGTCAAAACATTCGTTCGAATAAAATCCGCCGCCAAATTTTACTGCACCTTTTTTCAAGTTTTTATAATCTGTTGAAAAAACTACGCCGCCTGCTGGGTTGTGGGTTTCTAATGATTCGTAAATCCCTGTCGAAACGTTGAGATTGCCGAGTTTTGTGTCGATTTTCATACCTGAGTCGTAAGAACTTTCGAGCCTTCCGATAAATCCGACGGAGACGTCATCTTGGCTTGACAAAGAAGCGTGACCCCAATAAACTGCGGTGTTTTCATCAGGTCTGAGTCTGTAATTTGCAGCATGAATAACAGAAGGTGCTGTTTGCATCAATGAAGGGGTCGTTCTGAATGTTGTTCTAAAGTTTGCTGAATTGTCCCAAATTGTGTTGAAGGCTTCAACAGAGCGGAAAGAGTAACTTTTTTCGATAGTTGCGTTGAGAACTTTTTTCGATTTTCTGCTTGGAAGATTTTCTGGTGCAAGAACAATCATTTCTGTAGTGTCTTCCACTTCTTCTTCTGTGTCGTCCTCAACCGTGTAAACGTCGTATTCTTCGTACTCTCCGTCATCGAACAATTCTCTATCGATACTTTGTTGAGTTCCTTCGGGAAAATCCTCTGAAATTTCTTCGTCCTGATTTTCTGTATTTTCAACATCTATAGTTGTCATTGTATCTTGTTCGTCAACTGCCGAATAAGCCTTCTGCACTGAGAAAGAGCAGATGGTGAAAATTAAGCAAATTGCTAAAATTATTACTTTTCGGCTTTTCACGTTTTTCTCCAAGATATACTATATATAATAACTCATTTTTCAATATTCAACAATAATGTACTTGCACAAAATCGTAAAAATGAGGTATAATATTCAAAGAGTTGTTGTAGAAAAATGGAGATTATTATGGCTTCTGTAATTGATGCTTTTCGTACCGTCTTGGGTGCAAAACATTCTATATTAAAGATTGCGACCGTTTCGGTGATTGTTTCGTATCCTGTATTTCAGTTAGTTTCAACTTGGGGAGATTGGTATTCTTCTTGGGCAATTACTGCTTATGTGTTGTTACTGTTCTATTTTGGATACATTTTTGTTGCTTCGCATAACTTAATCAATGAAAAGAATATTATTCTTCCCGGATTTTTGAATCCGTTCAAGTGCTTGTTTGCAGGCATAGCGGGTGTTTTTGCAATTGTCCCGATGATTATTTTGATGGGTTATGTCGGATATTGCCTTTATATGATTGGGGTGAATAAACAAATGGGTCTCCCTGCGATTATTACGATTGTATCGCTCGTTGAGTTCCTTATGTGGGGACTTTTGATGGTTCAGTTGACGTTGTTTACGAACAAGTTTAACCCGATTCAATCTTATAATTTGGTTTCGTTGTTCAAATCATTTTCGACATTTGTCGGAAAAACGATTCCTTTGATTTTTGTATTGGCATTCGTTACGGCGGTTGTTTTCTATCCGTTTGGATACCTTGCACACATGATGTTTTATGACAACGGTTATCAATATGTATTTTACTTGGTTGTAATTTTCTTTATAACCTTGTCATTGCTTGTTATTACGCAATTCTATTCACAATTGTTTATGGAACACATTGTTCTTGTCCGCAAACTTGAATATGAAGATGATGCGGGAAAAATTATGGACAAACAGTTGTTGTTTGACCAAGATAATGACAATTCAGGTCAAGGTTATTAGGATTGCAAATTTCTTAACGTAGCAAGTTTATCACGAATTTCGGCGGCTCTTTCAAAGTCTAAAAGACCCGCCGATTTTTTCATTTCTTTTTCAAGTTGGGCAATAAGTTTCGGCAAATCTTTCGTTTCAACGTTACCTTGAGCCATACTTTCTGCCACAACATCTTCGACGTTTCTGAAACTTGCTAGCATTGAAAGAAGGTTGTTTTCGACCGGTTTAATGATTGTTTTCGGGGTAATGCCGTGTTTTTTGTTGTATTCAATCTGAATTTTTCTTCTTCTTGCAGTTTCGTCGATGGAAACTTTCATGCTGTCGGTGATTTTATCGGCGTACATAATGACTTTTGAGTCGGCGTTTCTTGCAGCACGGCCGATTGTTTGGATAAGGCTTGTCTCTGAACGCAAAAACCCTTCCTTGTCCGCATCGGTGATGATTACAAGAGAGACTTCCGGAATATCCAAACCTTCTCTTAAAAGGTTTACCCCAACGAGGACATCGAATTCGCCCAATCTTAAATCACGTAAAATCTCAATTCGTTCGATTGAGGTGATTTCGCTATGCAAATAACGAGCCTTGACCCCTTCTTTGATGAGGTATTCAGAGAGAGCTTCGGCAGTTTTTTTCGTCAATGTCGTTATCAAAACTCGACCTTTTTTGTCTGTCGTATTTTGAATTTCTGCCAAAATATCATCGATTTGGTTTAATGTTGGACGGACAAAAATTTCGGGGTCTAAAAGTCCTGTCGGACGGATAATTTGCTCGACTAATTGTGCAGAAGTCTTTCGCTCGTATTCGGCTGGAGTTGCGGAAATGAATATTTTTTGATTAACTCTGTTCCAAAACTCTTGTGCCTTTAAAGGTCGGTTGTCTCTTGCACAAGGCAGCCTGAAACCGTATTCGACAAGGGTGTCTTTTCTTGCACGGTCGCCGTTATACATTGCATTGAGTTGTGGAATTGAAACGTGTGATTCATCGATTACGGTCAAAAAATCGTTTTGAAAATAATCCAAAAGCGTTGCAGGGGGCGTTCCTGGTTTGCGTCGTTCGATTATTCTTGAGTAATTTTCAATACCGTTGCAATAGCCCATTTCCTTCATCATTTCGATATCGTAGTTTACCCGTTGAGAAATTCTTTGAGCCTCGATTAATTTGCCCTCACTTTCGAATTGGGCAACTTGAGATTGCAATTCTTGCCTGATTATTGAAATGGTTGTGTCGATATCATCGTCGTCTGAAAGATAGTGAACGGCGGGGAAAATGACCACTTTGTCAGGAGTTTCAAGGATTTCGCCTGTGAGTTGGTCAATTCTAAAAATCGCTTCGATTTCATCGCCCCAAAACGAAAACCTGATGAGTTTGTTGTCGTAAGAGGGCATAATCTCGACGATATCGCCTTTTGCACGGAAGGTCGAACGTTGGAGTTCGAGGTCGTTTCTTGTGTAACGAACGCTCGTCAGGTATCGTAAAAATTCATCACGGTCGATACAATCGCCGACCTTGATTGTGGTTGAACCTTTGAAATATGCTTCCGGAAGCCCCAAGCCGTATATGCAACTGACTGATGCGACTACGATTACGTCATCACGTTCGTATAGACTTCTCGTTGTGTTGTGGCGAAGTCGGTCGATTTCGTCGTTGATG
>OMSS01000058.1 GCA_900313795.1 uncultured bacterium
GATTTTTTTCAAAGTTTTATACAAAATTGCGGTACTCGTCACCCCATCTGTATCAAAATCGCCATAAACCACGATTTTTTCTCGGTTTTCGACCGCAAATTTTATTCTATCCAAAACTTTTTCAGAATCATTAAAAACCGAAAACGGCAAATAATCGTACTTTTCAGGGTTTAAAAAAATTTCGGCTTTTTCGTCTGTATCAATATTTCTTGAGAGCAACAATTTTGCAAGCAACGGATTTTCTTTTTCTAAAGAAAGGTTGCCCGCTATCTGACGGAATTTCCAAAGTTTCATAATTTTTTATAATCACCTTCTTGGTAATCATCGTCGTCGTCATCGTCCTCGCTATCCAAGTCCAAATCAGCGTCAGGGTCATCGATTTCGGGAACTTCTTTGATTTTATCGATTACCATTTTTGCCATTTCTTTGGCAACAAAAGATTGAACCTCTTCGTCAGATTCTTCAAGCAAAGTTATTGCGGTATGTAAGGTCCTATCTATGTCATACCAACGGCTATGACCCTTGCTGACCAATCCGTCATCAACCGCATCAATCAAGTCCTCAACGCTTGAATACTCACTGTATGCGAGGTTGTGTTCAATAATAATTTTGATAATATTCAATGCAACTTTAATCTGCGTCTTATCGTCTGAAAACTCCAAAGTCCGCATAGAACGAGACAAGACAGGGTCTTTGTCATACCAACGTCTGACATTTTCGCTGTATTCTTCACGCATTTTTCATACTCCTTTTCGTTAACCCTGTTTGTATGTTATTCCATATCCTGCTTTTGGGTACTTCCACACCAACGACTGCTTGTCGCAAGCAACTCTACAAGCACCACATTCTAAACAGTTTTCGAACTTCACAAGCATTCTGTCGTCCCAATCTGTCCACTCGTAAACGCCCGCCGGACATACATATTGACAACTTTTATTCTCACAAGTTCGACAGTCCTCTTTGTTCGGCACAAGGTGTGAAACCACGTCCGGAGAACTTTTTACCGTTTGAAGTTTTTCGTCTGTATTTTTGTATTCCATATTATTTTAATACTCCGATAAAGAGTTTGGCAAAATTGATAACATCTTTTATTAAACCTTTGATGTTTCTTTTTTTGACAAAATTCTTTATGAAACGTTTATACAACGATTTTTTCGGAATGTAGCCTGATTCGGTGAACATTTCAAAAAATTCGTTAATTTTTTGAGGATAAAAACTCAAGAACGAATATGAATTGTCATGAACAATTTTTACAACATCCTTATAAGTTTTCATATCTTTATAAAACGAAGTTTCCTTGAATTTTTTCTCATAAAGAGAAAGCATTTTTGCAGAAAAATCATTCTTTTCCAAAGCCTCAATCGCTGTTTGTGCAGCCAACATACCGCTCATCATCGCAATGTTCGTGCCTTCCCAATGAACATTGTCAACAAGCATCGCCGCATCGCCGACAACCATTACGCCATCGCCGTAAAGTTTCGGAATTGAGTTAAATCCACCCTCAGGAATCAAGTGTGCAGAATATTCCAAAAGTTCTCCACCCTTTATTAACGGGGCAATCGAAGGGTGTTCCTTCAACTGATTTAACAAATCATTCGGCGTCAATTTGTGTTTTTTCAACTCGTCAATATTTACCCCAAGTCCAATAGACACAGAGTTTTTGTTCGTATAAATAAATCCGAGTCCAGTAATTCCCTTCATCGGTGCACCGACAATCTCCGTCACACAGCCGCTTCCGTCCGTGAGATTAAATCTTTCCTCAATAATTTCTTTCGGCAACGAAATGACTTCCTTAACGCCAACTGCGATTTCAGAATCTTTAAGATTTTCTCTCAAGCCGATTTGCTTTGCGAGAGTAGAATTTACGCCATCAGCGAGAATTACAATATCAGCGAAAAATTCTTCTTCATCAGTTTTAATACCGACAACTTTTCCGTCATTCACAATCAATTCACGAACAACCGTCATCGGCGAATAATAAGCACCCAATTCAACTGCACGTTCAACGCACCATTTGTCCCATTTTGCACGAATTACTGTATAACTCGTCTGAGATTTTTCGTTGTTATAACTAACTGTAACGGCTGTTTCATCGTCAGTTATCATATAGCGATGGGTTTTATTAACACGTTCAATCGGTGCTTTTTCCTTAAATTCGGGATAAATATCTTTCGTCGGATAATCGTAAATTGCCCCACCAAACATGTTCTTCGCACCTGCATAAGAACCACGTTCGACAATAACGACCTGTTTGCCTGCACGAGCAAGCGTAATGCCTGCTGCAACACCTGCCACACCTGCCCCGACAATTATTACATCTGTTTTGTTTGCCGTCATGTTCTATCCCTATTTAAAATATCCTTAATTATACCTTTTTTTTTAATATTCGGCAATGTTGTAAAGTTTAACTTTTTTAAAAATTTTGCCGCAAGCAAAGTAATACATCATAATCTAATTATGAAAATAATTAAAAAACTTTTACTACCTTTAATATTAGCCACAACATTTTGTCCACAAGCCAACGCTCTTGAGATAATTTTCCCCCAATCAAATCCCTACAAAACGTCCTATCACACGACTTACATAATGGGAAATGTCAAAAAAGGTGCAGAATTAAAAATCAACGGCGAAACCACAAAAGTTTGGGCAAACGGTGCATACTGCCACATTATTTCTCCTGAAAATGGCGACCACGAATACAAATTGACAGAAACTTACACTGACGAAAATGGCGAAATTGTTACAAATGAAAAAGTTTTAAAAATAAAAAAATTGGCAGGCCCGCAAAAACCAACAACCTCTACCTCAACCCCCACTGATTTTCCAAAATTTCACTACAAGGCAAAACAACCCACAATTACCCCATACGAAAAACCAAAATTTGCCTACATCTTAACAGACGGTGCACCCACCCGTTCTTATCCGTCAACAAACGGCGATAGAATTTCCCACCTTCCGCAAAAAACAGTCGTAATCGTCGCAGGGGAATACAAAAATTGGTACAAAATCCAAACGAACACCGAACCGCTTTGGATTTACAAAAATAACGTGAAAGTCTTATATCCACTGGACAATGAACTTCTCGTCACTATCCGCCGTGCAGATATTTTTCAAGATGAAGATTTTTCATATCTCCAAATGACTTTGGATATTCCCGTTCCATTCAAACTTACAGAGAGTGGAAACGAAGTGGATTTAACCGTTTGGGGTGTTTATGACATAAGCGAACTTAACAAAGTTTTGAAAAAACAAAAAAATCAAAACTGGAAAATAAAAAAATACGACAACAATGTCCTAACTCTCTCAACCACTTGTGCCGACGGCATTTGGGGCTACGATGCAACTTACGAAAATTACACCTTAGTCCTCAAAAAAAGAAAATGCCCGATTATCTATCCAAATACCCCGTTAAAAGGCATGACCATTGCGGTTGATGCTGGTCATGGCGGAAGAGAAGCAGGCACAGTCGGTCCAACGAAAATTCCAGAAAAAGTTGTTAACCTTGCAATCTCAAAACAACTTCAAGCAGAACTCAAACGACGTGGAGCAAACGTAGTGATGACAAGGACAACCGACACCGATGTCGAAATATATTCTCGTCCGCAAATTGCAAACGACAACAACGCTTCAATCAGCATAAGTATTCACGCAAACTCCATGGTCGATGGCAATCCGCTCGAAAGACACGGCGTGAGTGTTTTTTGGTACAATGACCACGCAAAAGACCTTGCCCACAAAATCAAAAAATCAATGGTCGAAGAATTAAAACTTCGTGACGATGGAACAAGGTATGCAAGTTTCGTTCTAACACGCCCAACCATGCCCGTTTCTGTCTTGGTCGAAGTCGGCTACATGCCAAATCCTGATGAATATTTAAAATTAACGAACCCAAAATTTCAACGTCAAGCCGCAAAAGCAATCGCCGACGGACTTGAAAAATTTCTCAAAGAAAAATCAAAATCCATAGAAATTGAAGAAGGCAAAGTCTTTCTCCCTATTTTGAACAAAGGGCAAAGACGTCTTTCGGAATAATTATTTTATTTTTTGAACGTAATAAAATTCCCCAAAAGTATCATCTTCTTTGAGCAAAACCTTAGTATTCTTTTGAATCCATTGGTTTATGTTGTCCACAGAAACCTCATTGCCGTATATTTTTGAATTATAAAACCAAATACACGTTCCGACAGGAAAATCATCAAGAGTTTTATCTTCTCGCTTAGACTCATCTTTGATTCTCGAGTCATAATACCCAAAATCTTCTTCAAAATTTTGGTAAACAACATTTGTCCCGTGATATTTATGCTTTATATCATAAATCTCGAAAATGCCCTGACCTTGAAAATCAACAAAAATAATATCATCGGGTTTAACCGACTGTTTTTCCAGTTTTTTTACATATTCTTTTGCGTTTGAACGATAGAAATAATAAGGAACTGCATCACTTATTCTAACTATTTTAACTTTCACCAAAAGACATAAATTCAAAATGAAAAACAAAAAAATCAAACATTCCACAATAATATTCGAAATATCATTTTTCGTTTTCAAAAAGTCAAACGATTTCAAAGAAATAATCATCGCAAACGGCATTAACCAAAGGATTGCCCTCGATTCCATAAACGGATACAAATGGCAATAACCAAAAATTATATTTATCAAAATAGGCAATCCAAAAATAAGTATCAAAAATCGTTCTCTGAGCAATAAATAAACCATTCCGAACACAAACATTACACTCATTACAACAACCAAACAATAGCCGTAAACATACTTAGCAAAAGACTTTACCGACTCTATAGAATTAAACACGTCGCAACCTTCCGCCCACATCGACAACCCCATCATTTCGCCTTTTAAGGTATCCAAAATCATAAGGAAAAACAAACTTAAAGAAAGCAAAATATACGGCAAAGCCATACATAACAAGTGTTTATAGTTTTTTCCTTTCAAATATTTAAACAAAAAATAAAAACAAATCGGAACAACAACAAACTCAGCAGGCAAACATATAAACCCTGACAAACCAAGAAATACTCCAAAAAGCACTGCTCTTTTGTTCGTCGTGATTTTATCTTTGACCAACAAAAAAACAAACGGAATCAAAAGAGAAAAAAACACATCAGACGAATATTGCTTAAACTCCTGTGAATAGTAAATCATAGCGTTGCTGAAAATCATACATGTCATCAAACATAACGTTGAAGATTTGAATTTAAAAACTTTGTTTCCAACAAAAAACGCCAATATACAAGCCGCAAATCCAGTTATATAAGGAAAAAACCTCAAAGCCGTTTCGTTCATTCCGAATAGATAATAAATTAGTTTAAAAACGCACATCAAAAGCGGCGGACAGCATTGGTTTCCGTCCAACGGCAAAAAAAGTTGCCAAAAAGTTCTGTTTTGAATATTTAAAATCAACGCCCCTTCGTCCCCGAAAAATCCAGGTTCAAAAAGCCAAACCTTTGTGCGATATATAAATGCAAATATCGCCAAGCAAATCGCCGAAAGATAAAAAATAAATTTTCCGATTTTAACAACTTTTTCCTTCATTTTTATCTCCTAAATAACACATAAATGCCCGAAGGCTCTTTGATTTCCTGAATTATAGCATAATTATTTTTGATAAAATCATAATTTTTCAAAAACTCATCGCCGACAAACGGATACTCTGCAATGTAAATATGCACACGGCTTCCGAGTGGAATTCTTTTCACAAAGTTATCAAAATCTTCCACCTCTTCAATATTTTTATCAAAATTTATTAAATTATTATCCTTATCATAAATTCTCAAACTTGCATCACGACCTTTAGAATACACCCAATCCCCTTGTCTATATTCGGTTTCGAGGTGTTTATAAAATTCTCTTGCTGTTGACATGCAGAAATATTGGCGATTGTCCCAAATTTCTCTCAAATAACTGATATCAAACGTTTTCCATAAATTCGCCACAACAATCAAAAAACAAAATGAAACAATGCCAAAAACCTTGCCGTTCTTGTAGAAATCTACGAAATCACCCGTTTTGAAAATTAAAATCAAAAACATCGGCAACAAAAACAAAGTTTGTCTTTCGATAAAAGGATATTTTCCCGCAAAAGCAAGCAAAAGCATTACCACGCAAGGCGAAACAAAATAAATCGCTTTCAATTTATATTTCAAAATCATCAAAACAAAACCAACAACCATTAAGGCAACAAACGCCCAAAGTTGCCACGTCGAGAAATTTAGAGCCGTATGGTAATGAAAAAGATTAAAAACATCATCGTAATTATGCGGATAAAAATACCCGTTTCCAATCTCATTCCAAGCCGATTTGAGCCATTCCAAATTTGTTCTTCGAATTACGACTTCAATATAATACCAACAAGTCAAGATGCCTGCCGACACTGACAAAATCAAGAATTTAAAAAATTTTTCTTTTGAAAAATTAAACAAAATTTTAACAAACAAAACCCCGAAAATGCCCACCAAATAAAAAATTGCACTATAAGCACTCCACGAGGCAACTCCTGATAAAAATCCCCACAGAACCGCCTGTTTATAAGACATTTTGTCGAACGATAAGTAAAAAACCGCAATCGAAATCAAAAGTGCAACCAAAAAATCCGTCGCATAAAATTTGTAATATTGCGTATAAAACAACAGATTTTCGTTAACTGCAAGAATCGCCAAAGGAATCAAAAACAGAAACGGAGTTTTTAAAACCTTCTTCGAAAGTACCGCCATTGCTAGCAAAGCCAACACCGATGCCATAAACGGCAAAAATCGAAAAGCAATCTCATTTAGCCCAAAAATCCAATACAAAGGTTTTGTCAAAGCAAAAAACATCGGCGGAGAATATTCAGCCTCAAGTCCTCGCCATATCGGATATTTTCCGTCTAAAATCCCGAAAGCATTGCGAATAAGGGCATCTTCGTCCACCCAAAACGACAAATCAGTCTGCCAAACTTTCCACCTCAAAACAATCCCTGCCAAAATCACAATCACGGCAAAAATTATTTCAAAAACTCCAACAAAATTTATCTTTTTTTCGCTCATAAACCGATTTTATCACGAATTCCCCTAAAAAACTCACTCAAGACAATAGAAAAAAATAAATGTTTATCTTATAATTAAAAAAAAGAAAAATTTATGGCAAATTTTATAAAAAACACATTAGAAGAGTTGAAAACCTTTGCAGTTAAAGGGAATGTCATCGACATGGCAGTCGGTATAATTATCGGTGCAGCCTTTGGAAAAATCGTCGATTCAATGGTAAAAGACATCATAATGCCGCCGTTGGGCTGGTTAATGGGAAAAGTTGATTTCACAAACTTGTATTTGACATTGCCGAACAATAACGGCGAAATTATCAAATATCCTTCACTCGAAACTGCCCAATCAGCAGGTGCTGTCACAATCAACTACGGCGTTTTCA
>OMSS01000107.1 GCA_900313795.1 uncultured bacterium
AGAAACCCGCTTGCGATGATTAGTCCGACGACTTTTTGGGATTTGGTCAATGTTCCTGAAGGTACTTTCAAAAAAATCAACGGTACGCTTGTGATTAAGGACAATATCATCGAAAGAATGATGATAAAATCGTCGTCACCTCAGTTGAGTGCATTCATTATCGGCAGGATTAATCTCGTAAACATGGATGCTTCGCTTAGAATTTATACGAAATTCAGTAATATTCACAAAGGTTTTTCGGGCTTTTTGAGAAATATTTCGCTCAATGTCCTTTCAAAACGTGTAAAAACTAACGCCAAAAATGATGCAAGTTATTATGCTATGGAACTCTCGCAACTTCCAAAATTGGAAACGGGTGAAGAAATGGCACAGGTTTATTTGACGAAATTTGACGGTGATGTTTTGACGACAAACTTTATCTCGCAGTTGAAACGAATTAAATAACACTAATTTGCCGAAAGAAGTGATTTTGCGAACTCTATTGCAGAGTCGGAATTTGTTCCTGAGGCAAGTTTTGCGATTGCAAGAATTTTTTCTTCATCATTAAGCGTTTTGATTTCAACCGTCGTAAAGTCGCCCTGTTCTTTCGTTACGAGAAAATGACGGTCTGCTTTTGCGGCAATTATCGCTTGGTGAGTAATAACTAAAATTTGTCTGAATTTTGCAAGTTCTGCAATTTCATCAGCCACACTCTGTGCGGCTTTGCCAGAAATACCGGTATCAATTTCATCAAAAATCACTGTGTCGATGTTATCTGCTTGTGCAAAAATCGTTTTTATCGCAAGCATAACCCGTGAAATCTCACCGCCAGATGCCGTTTTAGCAAGTGGTGCTAAGTCTTGCGAGACGTTTGTCGAAATGAAAAATTCAACGTTGTCCGCCCCATTTGCACACAATTCTGTCGGAGTAATTCTTATTTCAAATCTCGATTTTGCAAGTTCTAACTTTTCGAGTTCCTCTTCGATTAGGGTTGAAAGCAAGACTGCACAATTCTTTCTACTTGCTGTAATTTTTTCTGCCAGTTTTTTCAGTTTTGATAAAACAATTTCGATTTTCTCTTCAAGTTCTTCGACTGAACGAGTTGAGTGTTCGATTGCGGAAAATTCAGCCGTAAGTTTTTCATAAGTTTTTAAAACTTCCTCAAGAGTACCGCCATATTTGCGTTTTACCTTGTCTAATGTGAAAATTCTTTCTTGGATTTCATTTAATTTTTCTGTGTCGTCCGAAACCGACTGGGAGTAATCACGGAGCGTATTTGCGGTATCTCTGATAAGTTCTTGGATTTCGATTATCGAAGATTCAACATCTTTTAAAGTTTCGTCCATTGTGGTGGCTTTTGAGATGTTCATTTTGATTTTCGAAAAAGCATCTGTAATTGAGTTATCATCGCCATTTAATGCCCAATATGCTGTCGAAGTCAATTCCTTCAACTTTTCGGCGTTTTCAAGGACAGAGAGTTCGTTTTGAAGCCTTTCGTCCTCGTCTGTTTCCTTTATTTCTGCCTCTTCGATTTCGTTTATTTGAAATTTCAAAAAATCGATTTGTGCTTCGGTTGCGTTTGAGGCATTTTGGGCAATTTCGAGTGATTTTTGGAGATTTATATATTCCCCATAAAGATTTTTATATTCCTCTAAATCGTTGCCGTATACGTTTTTTGCATAATTGTCTAAAAGTGTTATGTGCGATTTTGGTTGCATAAAGGCGTAGGTTTGGTGTTGAGAGTGAATGTCGATGAATTTTTCTTTAAACTCTTTTAGAAAATTTTGGTTGACCAAAGTGCCGTTAATTCTTGCACGGGAAGATGATTGGGTAATTTCTCTTGTCAGAATAATTTCATCTGTGAGGTCAATCCCATTTTCATCGAAAAATTTTTTGAGGTCGTGCTTGTTATTTGTCAAAAAAAGTTCAATAACTGCTTTGTCCATACCTTTTTTGATTACATCGGAGTTTGCTTTTGCTCCAAAGGCAATATCGATTGCGTTAATCAAAATACTTTTGCCTGCACCGGTTTCGCCCGTAATAACGTTCAATCCGTTCGAAAAATCCACGGTCAAATCGTCAATCAATATGTAGTTCTTTATCCGAATTGAGTTGAGCATTTCCCTTTTCCCTACTAAATAATTTTACATCTTGTGATTATTTGTGACAAGAATGTTAAATCGTGTATAAAATTGTGGTTTTGTTAAAATTTTAGCCAAAAATCACAAAAAAAATCCGCACATAGTACGGACGTTCAGGAAAATAGTTTGTTTAAGCAAGCGTATTTATTGACTTTAAGACGATTTTTGATTTTATTTCGGACGGAAGGTCAAGGTTTGCGAAATCTCCGTCGAGCGTTGCCATTCCTGTATCGTAGGCATCTTCAAAATTTTTCATTGAATTTGCAATCCTTGAGTATGTGTCCGTGTCTGCTGATGGAATTTTGTAGGTTGTTTTGATTGTTTTTTGAACTTCTGCTTTTATCGTCAAAGATTGATTCGCCATAAAGTCCAAAACATCTTTTGCTTTTAAGTCGGAAGTTGCGTTCATTGTTTGAGTTTGGGTAACTTTTTTCTCCTCTGTGATACCCATCGTTTCTTTAAGTCTTTT
This sequence comes from uncultured bacterium, assembly GCA_900313795.1. GTDB lineage: Bacteria > Cyanobacteriota > Vampirovibrionia > Gastranaerophilales > Gastranaerophilaceae > RUG841. The sequence goes on from OMSS01000107.1 coordinate 2,590, forward strand.
TCTGACTTCCGCACAACGCATTGAGTACAAACTGATTCCGTTAACTAAATCCATTTTCTGCTCCTGTCAAATTCCCACGGTTATTTTTTAATGAATATTTTCCGTTTGGCAAAAATTCTGTTCCATTTGTTACAAAAAGTTAATATTACTTCATAACAGGACTATCAAAGCGTTTTTCGATATAATAGGAATATGAATATCGACGGCGTGCGTAAGTTTTTTTATATGTTTTTGTGGTATTTGTTTGTCGTTTGCAAACTTTTTGTTTTGATATGGCAGCATATTTTGTCGGGAAAAACGAGAGTATCACTGTATTTTAAGAAAAAAGCCGAAAATTTTCTCTTCTTTTCACCTCGTGTTTACAAGGTTTCATACATTAGAAAAGAAGTTAAAACATATAGCGAACAAGTCCGTCTGTTTACGAAGGATATGGTCAAATTGTATGCAAGATTTTTGCCACCGGAAGAGGGAAAACCTGTGATTTTGTTTTTTCACGGGCAATCGGAAAATATCACAAAATGGCAAAATACTTTTTCATTTTTTAGACAAAATGGCTATGGTGCATTATTTCTCTCGTATCGTGGGCATTTGAAAAGTGCTGGACGTCCTTCTGAAGAGGGTCTTTACACCGATGCTGAAACGGCAATGGAATATTTAATTGAGAAAGGCTTTGTTCCTGAAAATATTATCCTCTGGGGTCGCTCGTTAGGTTCTGCCGTTGCTCTCCAAACTGCGATAAAATACAATGTAAAAGCGGTCGTTCTCGAAAGCCCGATTTTGGATATTAAACAGGCTGCGATTTCTGTTTTCGCAAGATATGTCAAAATTTTCAAATTCGTTCTTTTGAGAAGATTTATCAAATGGCTGCTCGAAAGTGCCGATTTTGTTCAAATGTTTGACAACGGTGAAAAAATTCAAAAAGTTAAATCCCCCATTTTGATTATGCATGCAAAAAATGATGAAAAAATTTCATACGAACAATCTGTAACTCTTTCGAGACTTAATCCGTCCGCAAGGTTCTTTCTCGTTGATGATGGGTCTCATGACCATTCGGAATGGTGCTATGACGAGGCGAAAAACTTTATTGAGGGTTTGAAATGCAGTTATTGATTTATATTTTAAAAAGATTTTTGCAAACAATCCCTCTGTTGTTGATTGTTTCGGTTATCGGTTTCTTTTTAATTCGGGCATGTCCTGTCGATCCGCTCGGAGAACTCAGAATGAATCCGTCGATTTCTAAGCAAACTCTTGAGGCTGAAAAAATCCGTCTCGGACTTGATAAACCCGTAGTTGTCCAATATGGTTTGTGGCTCAAAGGCTTTGTCAAAGGCGATATGGGCATTTGCACTACTGGCGAGAAGGTTTTTGACAAATTGAAAGAAAGAATCCCGAACACGCTTTTGCTTACGATTACGGTAATTTTCTTCACTTGGCTTGTTGGAATCCCACTCGGAATTGTGGCGGCATTGAACAAGGGCAAGCCTGTTGATAGAATGTTGACGATTTTATCAAGTGTCGGAATGGCAATTCCATCATTCTTTTTTGCACTGTTGATGTTGATTTTCGCCGTGAGAACGGGGTGGTTTCCGACGGGCGGTTTGACGAGTTACAATTTTTCGTCAATGTCTGAATTTGGCAAAATTCTTGATATAGCAAAGCATTTGGTCTTGCCGACGTTGGTTTTGTTCACGATTTCTCTATCGGGTTTACAACGTCAGATGAGAAGCAATTTACTTGATGTTATGGAAAGTGACTATGTCAAATACGCTCGAGCAAAGGGGTTGAGCGAAAATAAAGTCGTTTTCAAACATGCTTTGAGAAATGCGATAAATCCACTCGTAACGCTTTTGGGGTTTGAGTTTGCATCGTTGTTGAGCGGTGCGGCTTTGACGGAGTATGTTTTTCAATATCCGGGGCTTGGTCGTTTGATTTTGGAAGCGGTCTTAAAGTCTGACATTAATCTTGTTATGGCGTCTTTGATGATTGGTACGATAATGCTTATTGCGGGCAATTTGCTTGCGGATATTTTGTTGAAGGTCGTTGACCCGAGAGTTGAGGCATCGTAATGAATTACGTCAGCGAAGGTATTTTTAAACAAATGATGCGTGATAAGTTTGCGGCGAGTGCGTTTTGGGTTCTTGTTGCACTTTATCTTGCGGTATTTTCAGCGATGTTTATTTCTCCGTATTCAAAAGATTATTCGGATAGACA
>OMSS01000056.1 GCA_900313795.1 uncultured bacterium
ATCAAAAACATCTGCAACCGCAAGAATTCTGCCACCAAGCGGGATTTCAGTACCGCCTTTGTGTCTGAAATAGCCTTGACCATTGAATTTTTCGTGGTGCGATGAGGCAATTTCCACAACATCTTTAAATGATTCTGATTTATCGGCAATTTTGCTCAAAATATCGTGCGTAATTCTGACGTGGTCTTGAATATGGTGATATTCTTCGTCCGTAAGTTTACCTTTTTTCTGCAAAACAGAATCTCTGATACCGATTTTGCCGATATCGTGAAGCATTGCGGCTTGAGCAATGACTTCAGATTTTTCCTTGTCCATTCCGACTTTCTGGCACAAAAGCGTGGAATACTGCGTAACACGCATAGAATGACCTGCTGTGATTTTGTCACGAGCATCGATTGAAGCGGCAAGCGTGTCGATAAACCCGTTAAACAATCTCTTTTGTTCAATCAACATCTTCTGCTGAGTTTCGAACAAACGGTTGTTTTCAAGTGCAATACCGGCACTTGCACCGATTGTCACGAGCAAATCTTCGTCTGATTCCGTAAAACTTCCATCAAACTTATTAATAACCTGAAACACACCAATAACTTCATATTTGAGGTTTCTAATCGGCATACACAAAATGCTTTGAGTTCTGTATCCTGTTTGGATATCGATTTCTTGGTTGAAACGTTCATCGTTGTAAGCATTTTGGATATTTACAGTTTTTCCTGTCATAGCAACATGACCTGCAAGACCTTTTTCCATCGGGAAACGAATTTCCTTATGCTCCAAACCTAAAGCGACTTTTGACCAAAGTTCTTTTTTATCTCTGTCAATCAAAAAAACCGTGCAACGGTCAGCCTTGAGGGCAAATTTAGTTTGTTCTGCAATCGTTTTGAGCAATCTATCCAAATCAATTTCAGCACTAATAGTTCGTGCAATTTTAAGAAGAGCAATCAAAGGATCGCTCGGAATGTCAGAGTCTTTCGGTCGTTGAATTTTTTTCAAAGAATCGTTAAAACCAGCCTCACTCGACTCATTCAAATCCTTGTCTATGCCTGTAATTCTTGCATAAGCCTGCTTGTATCCGCCAGTTTCGGCAAGTTCTCTCGCCTTTGCGGTACATTCATACGCACGCTCGTAATTTTTAACCTTAAGATTGCAGAATGCAAGTGCCTCATAAATTCTCATCAAAATGTATGGATACTCAGTAACCATGTATGCCGCACGATTCAAGTACATTAAGGCTTCTGTGTAGTTATGCTCGTGGATTGCAATTTGAGCAAAAGCCCATTTGCTAACACCCCAAGCATTTTCTCCCGATGTATCTTGTGCAAGAAATCTTGCATCTTCCAAAAGTAAAAGACTGCTTTTGTATGTTTCAGGATCGCAAAAATATTTCATTAAACCAATAAATGTTAAGCAAATTGAAATTTTTTCTGTCTTATTTGCTTTCAAATAAATTTTATGAGCGATGTTAACTTTGTCGGAACATTCCTTGTATTGTTCATTTTCGTAGGCTTCCATAGCCTCTTCAAACAAATTATCAGCCTGTCTCAATTTTTCATTCAAATCCAAATCTGAACTATTTATTAAAATTGTCATACAAAAGAACCTTATTTTTGGTACAATAAGATTATACAATAATTTAAGAAAAGACGGCAACTGTCAAAGCGACAATGTTACACACGGAAAGGGAATTTATGAAAAAAGTTAGCATTTTGATACCTGTTTACAACGAAAAACAATCTCTTGAAAAGTTATTGGAAAAGGTTGAAGAAGCACCATTTGCAGGACTTGAAAAGGAAATAATTTTGGTTGATGATTGTTCCACTGACGGTACAAAAGACATTTTAAAGAACCTTGAAAGTAAATATAAAGTTTTATATCACGATGTAAATCAAGGTAAAGGTGCGGCTTTAAGAACTGGATTTTCAGCAGTAACCGGCGATATTGCGGTCATTCAAGATGCAGACTTGGAATACGATCCGAAAGATTACGACGGAGTTTTGAAATTGATTTTGGACGACGAAGCCGATATTGCTTACGGTTCAAGATTTTTGGATTTAACTCAAAGCAAAACGGTTGTCAAAATCAACTTTTTAGCAAACAAAATGCTCACCTTGATGACAAATATCCTTTTCGGTGCAAAATTGACTGATATGGAAACTTGCTACAAAGCGTTCAAAACGGAATTTCTCAAAGGAATCACGATTAAATCTGACAGATTTGATTTTGAACCGGAAATCACGGCAAAAATGTTGAAGAAAAAAGCAAGATTGAAAGAAGCACCGATTTCATATAAAGGAAGAACTTTTGAAGAAGGTAAAAAAGTCACTATGGCTGACGGTATCCACGCAGTTATTGCTCTCATCAAATACAGATTTATTGACTAATCGGAGAATTAATGGAAGTTCAAGGTATACAAATTCCAAATTACATATACCATTTTTTGAAAAACATAAATTATTCATTTAATGGCAAAAATGTTTTATTCCTTTACAGCACGAGCGATATCGACATTGCGAGGGCAATATTGGGTTTTGGAGCAAAACATGTGTATTTTATGAGTTACGACCTCGAATATAAAACTCTCGAAAATGAAAATATTACTCTGTTAAATCTCTCTGACCTTGACCAACTGAAAAACCTTGAAGATGGCTCTATTGACCTTGTGGTAGGGCTTGAAATGCTTGAACATATTTATTACATCAGAGGATTTATTGATGAAGTCAGACGAATTTTAAAAAACGGCGGAAGTGCTGTGTTGCACGGATTTCCAATGTGGACAAGCAAATTCGGACACCATCTTTGGATTGAAGATAAATTTATCTTCAACAGAGATTCCAACCCTCTTAAACCTTGGGAACATTTGTTATTTGAAACCACTCAAGATGCAATAACCACAATGGTTAACAATGGTTATAGTAAAGAGGACGGTCAACTTGTTGCAAATTGGATTTTTGGTGGAGAAGAAATCAATCGTTTGACGCCAAGCGAAATTTTTGTTGACGTTACAAAAATTCCCTACGATGCAGAAAAATTTGGGCATAAAATCAATAAAAACGGTACTGTCGACACATATCAAACTGACGATTTTTCGTATAATTTCAAACGAATTATGTCAAAAGACACACCGAATGAATTTTTCGAACAGGCACTTTCAAAATATTCTGAAGAAGATTTGAAAACCGAAGAATGTTATTTGACAATCACAAAGAAAAAACCTGAAGAAGATGAAAACACCCAAGATTTCAACGAATTACCGTATTTTAGGCGAGTTGTTTTCGAACAATTTTTCAAGAAATACAACCTCAAGAACGCAAACGTTTTGAACATTTGCTTCTACGATAATTACGAAATTTCAAAAATTCTCAAAAATCACGGAGCAAAAACCGTCACAGGTGTTTCGCCAATGCTTCTCGATGAAAAATCAGATGGCGAAATTAAAAACATTTGCGAAAGATTTGAAAATTTGAATATTGAACCCGAAAAATTCGACATCATTATTGGGTTTGACGTAATTCAAAATATTCGAAATTTTGGCAAATTCTGCAATAGTTTGGCAAAATATTCAAATCTGTCAACAGGTATCCATATCGATGGATTTACGCCCTACACTTCGGCTTGTGGGCATGCTTTTTGCTCAAAAAATCACAAATTTTTCGACGAAACAAATCCGCTCGACCACTGGGAACATTTGTCGCTAAGGACAGAACAAGATTTTCGTAATGCCTTGAAAAAACACAATGTGCCTGATGATGAGATAGAGGAAATCATTTTCAGATTTTTCAAAGACGACCCGATTTTCAAAATGTCACCGAACGAAATTGAGGAAGAAATTTCAAAAAATTTCACTCTTGATGTTAGAAAAATTTACAAGTTTTACCCCGAAAACGATTACTACAAGTACGCTTTGACTAAATATAACGAGGACGATTTAAACGTCGAGAGATTGATTATTACATCAGACATTCAAAATATGTTGTGGCTTGATGACTTAAATCTTGATAAGAACTATGAACTCAACGTTTCTGACGTAAATTTGAAGTATAAATTATCGGGTAAGCGAGTTTTGAACATTTCGCCACAATATTGTAATGCAGCGATTTCAGAAGGTTTGGCGGCATTGAGAGCAAAAGAAGTCCTTGCAATGGGTGCTTTTTATTCAGGCTACGAAATTCGTGGCGGAAAAAACGTCAAATACGTAAACCAAAAATGGGAAGATATCGAAAATCTTCGTGGCAAATTTGACATTATATATGGCATTGAGGTACTTGAACACGTTAAAGATTTGAAGAAATTTTTTGAAAATTTGAAAAATCTTGTGGTGGATAATGGCGTAATAAATTTACAGGGGAGACCTCTGTGGACAAGCGATGACGGGCATAATTGCACGGCTGAACTAGAATCAGGATTTTTGCAAACGGGCGAAGAAAATATGAAAATTTCGCCATGGCAACATCTTGCTTTTGAAAATCAATCAGATTTGAAAAATTCCTTATTGCTCAAGGGTTTCAACGAAAATGATGCTGAGAAAATTGCCGATTTCATCTTTAATTCTGATGAAATCAATAGACTTTCGTTCTCACAAATTTTGGATATTTTAAACGAAGTTGACGGGCTTTTTTATGGTTCGAAAAAAGTTTTGGACTACTCAGAAGAAAACGAGTTTTACGAAATTGCAAGCAAAAAATATACCCACGAAGAGTTGAGAACAAAGGAACTCAACCTCTCGATAAGAAAAAATTGCAATAAGGATTAAATCAAAATAAATTTTTCGGGCGATGACCTCAGAATGGCAGAAATTAAGTAACGTTCTTTAGACAACCGTCATTCTGAGCAAAGCAAAAAATCTTTTACGACGAAATAAACAGCAGAAAAATCTTTAGTAGCAAAATGATTATTTTTATAATAAAATCAGAATAAAAATTAAGCACACTAAAGGAAAATTTATGGAAATTATAAACTCAATATTAGCGAGTGTTGTGGCGTGGATTCAAAGCACAATCACGGCAATGGGACCGTGGGGAATTGCACTTTTGATGGCGATTGAATCTTGCAACATTCCTCTCCCGAGCGAAGCGATTTTGCCGTTTGCTGGATTTATGGTCAGCAAAGGTATTTTCTCAATTCACACGGCGGCATTTTTTGGTGCAATCGGTTGTGTTTTAGGCTCAATTCCGTCATATTTGCTCGGAAGTATCGGTGGCAGACCGTTCATCGAAAAATACGGAAAATATTTTTTAATCAGCAAACACGACCTCGAAACAGCAGACAAATGGCAAAAAAAATGGGGCGACTGGGCATTTTTCATTTGCAGAATGTTGCCCGTTGTTAGAACCTTCATATCGCTCCCTGCGGGCATTTTGAAGGCAAACTTGCCAAAATTTTTGGCATTCACGTTTTTAGGTTCGTTAATTTGGAGTTACTTCTTGGTTTACGTCGGAGTAAAATTGGGCGAAAATTTGGAAGTTTTAAAACACATTTGGCACAAACTTGACGCCGTAATTATTCTTGCGTGCGTAATTTTGTTTGTATTATACTTACGTCATCACTTCAAACATTTGAAAGAATCATAAGGAGAATTTAAATGAAAGTAAAAGTCTTAGCAAAAACAGGCGATAACCTTAACGCAACAGCGGCTGAAGCAGTAAAGGAAGTTAAAGCAAGAGCAGGAAAAGCAGGTCAATTTTTGAACTGGATTAAAGTTCTTCCTGAAAACCAATTAAAAAATTTGGACAACCTTTATGAAATGGCTCAAAAGGCTAAAGAAGGCGGATTTGAAGAACTCGCAATCCTTGGTATCGGTGGTTCAAGACACACCACAGAATCAATGATGACAATGCTTGGCATCAAAAATGTTCACTTCTTCTCATCAGTTGACCCTGTAAGTTTCAACAGATTTATCCAACCGTTAAACCTTGCAAAGACTAAATTTATGGTCGTTTCAAAATCAGGCGGAACAATGGAAACGACAACTGCATACAATAAAGTTGACGAAATTTTACGACACACTTTCAAAACTGATAACGTTGCAAACAGATTCGTTGCTATGACTGACGTTTCACCCGAAAAGAGCAAACTCAGAAAAATCGTTGATGAAGGCAAAATCAGCCTCTCAGGCTACGTTCACGATGATGTAGGCGGACGTTTCTCAATCTTCGACGATGCAACAATCTTCGCACTCGCATTCGCAGGTATAGCAAAAGATGATGTTAGAAAAATGCTCGAATCATCATTGGAAGCACAAGAAGCATTCTTGAACGAAAATGTTGCTGAAAACCTTGCATTGCAACTCGCTACATTTAACGTAAACTCTTACAAAGCAGGCAAGAGAAAACACTTCGTTGAATACTTCTCAGACGCATTTATGGGAACAACTCTTTGGGAAAAACAACTCAAAAACGAAAGTTTGAAAGCCAGAATTTCAACTGATACAAACGTTGGCCCCGGATACCTTCACTACAACGCTGAAGCAGACCTCGACGAAGCAAACGTTGACTCATTCTTCACTTTCGTAAACTACGAAAACGATGACAAAGTTACAAACGCAATCTTGGAAGGCGTTGTTGCTGCATACTCTGCTCAACACCCTGTTTCAAGAATCATTCTTGACGATTTGACTTTGGAAAGCATCGCTCAATTCGTTGAACTCAAGCACTTTGAAACTATTTACACAGGCAACATCTTGAGACGTGAACTCAATCTAGTTACTCCGATGGAAACTGCAATGCCCGAAGTTCTTCAACCGAACGTTGAAAAATATAAGGCAGAAGTTAGAAAAGCAATGGCAAAATAGTTTAAATATCTCAATATTTCAAAAGGCGGTAGCAATACCGCCTTTTTTGTTGGAGTTAAAATTTATCTGACTATCAATTTTTAGGATAAAATTTGTCCGAAAAATATTGAAATTCTTTTCTCTCGTCTTCAAGTCCGTGAGTTTTGGCATAAACAATCAAAAAGTCATAAACCGCTTGTTTTTGTTTCGGGTAAATTTTACATGCAAGTTTGTTGTACTCATAGCATTTTTTTAAATTTTCACTATCTGTTGAAATTTTAACGAACCTGCTGTTTTGAAGTTCAATTTCTTTCTTAAAACAACAATCTGCCCTGTAAAGAAAATAAGAAGAAATTATTTCGTTCTTATTTTCACAAAAAATATACACACCAATAAAAGTTAATAAAATATAAATAGTTAAAAGAATTATTTTACAACCAGAACAAAATTTTTTCAGATAAGCAAGCGTTATATCCTCATTTTCAACCCCTAAAGAAACACCACCATTGCGTTTTAAGATATCATAAATCAAAAAATTATCCTTTTCGTAACTGATACTTATTTTTTTATCAGTCTTCGTTTTCAGTTGAAAAACATAATCACTACAACTAAACAATAATTCTTCCTGCATAGAAAATTTATTAATCAACTTGCCAAAATAATTAAAAACCAATATTTCATTTTTGGTAATAATAATTTTTTTGCCAAATAACATTATTTC
>OMSS01000017.1 GCA_900313795.1 uncultured bacterium
AAACAAACTGCTACTCCTGTTATAAGAAATGGTGTTTTGACAAATATTTTGATGGTTTCATCTGATATTACAAATGAAGAGAGTTTAAATTCTAAATTAATCGAAAAAAATTATCAATTAAATACTTTACTTGCGTATTTGCCATTTTATGTTTATATGAAGGACAAAAATAAAAATTTGATTGTTGCATCTGAACGTTCAAGAGATTTTGTTAAAAATGGAGTGGATAATATTTCTAACAACATCACGATTGATATTCCGATGGTGGAAGAGCAGGCTGCAAATGAGGACAATTATGTTCTCACAAATAAAAAATATCTTTCAAAAGAAAAAACGGCAGTCGATATTAACGGTAAAACTCACTGGTATAGAATACACAAAGCACCAATTTTGACGGAAAATAATGATATAAACGGACTTGTTACTATTGCAAAAAATATCGATAGTGAAAAACAATTAGAAACTCAAAAAAATTTATTTTTAGCAACGTTGTCTCACGATTTGAAAAACCCTTTGCAGGCACAAATAAGTTCTTTGGAAATGTTATACAGACAACTTTCTAACAAGATGAATGATGACCAAAAGGAAATTTTTGAATTGATTATTGAATCTTCAAAGTATATGAAAACAATGCTTTGCACCTTGCTCAAAACTTGTAAGGAAAGTGATGGAGCAATTCAGTTAGAACGAAATCAATTTGATATTAAAAAACTTCTTAAACGTTCTGTTAAGGAAATTCGGGAACTTGCTACCAACAAAAATGTTACAATTTCTATTGTTTCAAATTCAGAGAAAAATATCGTTTTTGCTGACGAAAATCAAATGAGACGTGTGATTTCGAACTTGCTTAATAATGCCGTTAATTACGCTTTTGAAAATACAGAAATTAATATCTCTTTGCAATCAGAAAAAGATAAATTCCTTTTAAAAATAGAAAATAAAAGTGATGTTATTTCTGATAGTTTGAAAAAACATATTTTCGACAAATACGTTTGCAGCGAGAACAAGCAAAACAACAGCCAGACTGGATTAGGGCTTTATTTCTGCCGAAAAATTGTTGAGGCTCACGAAGGTCATATCCGTCTCTATAACAATGACTATTCGAATACTTTCGAGGTTGAATTGCCGACGATTAACGAAAATTCAGCACTTATTTCGCAAGTTGTACTTTAATTTTTAATCTAGTGATATCATTAGATAAATGACAGGATTGCCCTGTACTCACTTCGTTCGTCCTTGTAATGACAATGAATCCGTCGTGTCATTCTGAGCCTTTAGGCTAAGAATTTCCGAAGAACTCAATAATTTCGCTTCACTTAATATGATGCTAAGAGTGCTTGCTATGACTGTATTGCCACGAAATATTGTTTATCACTTCGCTCGCTCGTTCCTCGCAAGGATAGGAAATGCAAAATCTTAAAATTGGCAAACTCAAAAAAGGCTCAGAATGGCGAAATGATTGTCAAACAGAGACTTCAACCGAAGTCTCTCGTGCAACACAAATCACTGATTAAAATCTGTTTTTGAATTTAGCCCAGAGGTCTTTTGCCTTGTCGACTGTATCTTCGACAATTTCTTTTCCGTCCGAATAAACTTCTTTCGCTTTATCAATTCCTGCTGAAACGGTCGGTCTGAGGGCGTAATCGACTTTGCCAAGACCGTGAGAAATTTTTTCTTGAACTTTTGAACCAAATTTTTCGGAGTCTAATTTCTTAGCCGTGGTTGCTTCTTCGAGGTCTGTCAATGAAATATCGTTTATGTTTGCCATAAATTTATCTTTGGGGTAAGTGATGGTTTTTGTTGTGTCCCAAGGGTTTACGACATAAACGTTTTCATCGTCGACAGATTTAATGCTGTAAACGTGGCGATTTTTGATTGCTCCGTCTGTAATCGATTCGTCTACTCCTTTGAAACTGCAAACCATTGCGTAGTCCTCGGGATTTTTTTGGAACTTATTGAGGAGTTTTTCACCTATTCCGTTGAGGTTGATAACTCTTGGGTTAAGCCAATATTCGGCTTTCGTACCCGTGAGCAAGTAGACCGCTTCGTCAGTCATACCGTTGTTGAGCGGGTCGCTTTCGGTTGTACCGATTGATTTGTTATGTGCTCTGTCGAACGGATAAATTGATGCTTCTTTGTTTTGGACGTTTTCTTTTCTGTATTTTGCAAATGCCATTTCAATGATGTTCATATCCGTGTCGCCGGAAGAATATTCTTTTTCACCGTTTTCATATTTGTTAAGGGCGATTTCTTCTGCGGAGAAAGTGTATTCTTTTCCTCCGCCGACGAGTTTAACGGTTACGCTGCCGTCATCGTTGTGGGTGACGGCTTTGTTTAAAATTTCTCTGCCCTTTTCTGAATAACTCAATGCGTTTACGCCTGATAATACCCAGCAGTCATTGATGTCACCTTGCGATGTGTTGCCGATAACGCCGTCACTGTCATATTTTACGGTGGTGTTTTTGCTTGAAACTTTTCCGTCTTTTCCGTATTGTGTAACGACTGTTTTTCCAATAGTGTCAATGGTTTGTGTTTTTGAGCCGTCATCTGCGTATGTGTAAGTGGTGGTTTTGTCTTTTAACTGACCTTCGTAATCTTCGTCTTTTGAAACCAAACGACCTTTTTCGTCGTAATTTGAAACGATTGAGGAGTTGTTTCTTTTGTTTGAATTTTTGACAGTTTTTGAGCCGTCATCGTTAATTGTGGTTTCGCTACGTCTGATGATGTTGCCATCTTTGTCTGTGGTAAGTGAAATTTTGCTGCCGTCTGTGTATGAGAAATTCATCTCGTCACCATCTTGTTCGACAGATGAATTAACGGCTGCCATTGCGTTTTCGTATAAAATATTCAAATCTTTTGCTGAAAGAACTGTGTCGTCATCTTGTCCTTCGGGGGTGCTTAATGCAGCGACCGCTTGGATTTCATCTTGTGTGACGATTCCGTCTTTATCCGCATCAAGTGCGTTAAAAATGTTTTCGAGTCCGTAATTGTTGACTTGATAATAAGTTGAGGGCGGCATGTTTTTGATTTGACTTCTCATTTTTTCGAAATTTGCTTTTGCATCATCGAGAGAACCTTCAAAAATATTTCCGTTAATGGTAGTTCCGCCTTGAGTGGATTTTTTGCCGCCAAGAGACTGAGCATCTTTGAACTGCTCTTCTGTACCTTTCAAGGTGAACCATTCTTTTGTATATTTTCTGATACCGTCCACTTAAAATTCCTTACACAAATACAATGCGACCTACCACATGTTCATTATCGACGAAAAAGCATTTATCTTTAACCCATTTTAGGTTTGTAAATTTTTTGTTTACAAAAGTTATCGTATGGCTTTTAATTTTTGTGCGATTTCGTTGACAGAAGGTCAGTTTTTGTTTTAACATTTAACTAAAATAAAAGGAAAAATAAATGGGAAAAATAATTTTAACGGGCGATAGACCCACAGGCAAACTTCACGTTGGACACTATGTCGGCTCGCTTAGAGAACGTGTTAGACTTCAAAATACGGGCGATTTTGACAAAATTTTTATCATGATTGCCGATGCTCAAGCGTTGACCGACAATGCTGAACACCCTGAAAAAGTTAGAGAAAATATCATCGAGGTTGCACTCGACTATTTGGCTTGTGGCTTAGACCCAGAAAAATCAACCATTTTTATTCAATCTATGATTTCTGAGTTAACGGAATTGACTTTTTATTATATGAATTTGGTTACGGTTTCAAGAGCACAAAGAAACCCGACGGTTAAAACAGAAATCAAAATGAGAAATTTTGAGGCAAATATCCCTGTCGGATTTTTGACATATCCAATCAGCCAAGCCGCTGACATTACAGCGTTTAAGGCAACGACTGTTCCTGTTGGCGAGGATCAAAAACCGATGCTTGAACAATGCCGTGAAATCGTTCACAAGTTCAATTCTCTCTATGGAGAAACTTTGGTTGAGCCAGAAATTTTATTGCCAAAAAATAGTGCTTGCTTGAGACTCCCCGGAATTGACGGAAAAGCAAAGATGAGTAAGTCTTTGGGCAACTGTATTTACCTCTCGGACGAACCCGATGTAGTTAAGAAAAAAATCATGTCGATGTTCACGGACCCGAATCATTTGAGAGTTGAAGACCCTGGTGAAACGGACAATAACCCCGTGTTTATTTATCTTGATGCTTTCTGTCGTGATGAACATTTTGAAGAATTTTTGCCTGAATACAAAAATCTCGACGAATTGAAGGCTCACTACCAAAGAGGCGGTCTCGGAGATGTTAAGGTTAAAAAATTCTTGAACAATGTTCTTCAATCTGAACTCGAACCGATTAGAAATCGTCGTAAGGATTGGGAAAAGAGAACTTCAGATGTTTATGAATTTTTGAAGCAAGGAACTTCTGTCGCTAAAGAAGTCGCCGCTCAAACGTTGTACGAAGTTCGAGATGCATTGAAAATCAACTATTTTGACTATTTGAAATAATCAAATAAAAGTAATAAAAAGTTGCACCGACAAATGTTGATGCAACTTTTTTTGTGGAATTTTTTTGAAATTAAGAATGAGTTTTTGCAGCAGCGTATTCTGTAAGGCATTTTGCCAACTGGTCAGGGCAACTTGTGCCTTTGCCGCCACAATTAATTCCTTTTAATTTTTCTGCAACATCTTTGATTTTCATTCCTTTGATAAGGCTTTTTATCCCTTGAAGGTTGCCGTTGCAACCGCCTAAAAATTCTGCATCTGCAATGGTTTCGTCATCGTTAATTTGAAGCAAAATCATTTTGCAGCAAGTTCCTGATGTTTGATATTTTATTGTTTCCATATTAATCCTCTTTCTTATGCTCAGGGAATGGGAAGGCATCGCAGCAAAGTTGGCATGCGGAAAAGATTTTTGAAGCCTTCAAATTTTTTCTGAAACATTTATATTTAGGGCTGTTAATAATTTCTTTTAAAGAATTTTCTCTGACCGAACCGACTTTGTATGCCAAGCACGGGTAAATGTCTCCTTCAGGGTTGATGTAAAGGTTGCAAAACGGTATGACACAAGGCTTATAAAGTTCCGTGATGTCATCGTGTCCGTGTTCAAACAGGTATTTTATTTGTTTTAAACCGTCCATATTCGGTTTGAATTTCGGTGCCCAACGGAGTTTTGTGGGCGAATGTTTTGAAATTTTCACCATCTCTTTATAAACCGCTTCGAACGAATCCATGTCGAAATAAAGTTCAAGCGGGTATTGTTGCTTGTAAAATTCTTCCGTGAAATTTTCTCTTAAAATCGGGAATTGTCTCAACTGATTGTTTCTGAGCAATGTAATCGAGAAGAAATCAATTCCTTTTTTCGAACACCATTCGTAAAGTTTGAGTAAATCTTCGTGGTTATCAGGAAGAAGAATAGTTTTTACATCTGTCATGATTTTGTGATGTTTTTGCTTCATCATCGACATCATCATGTCCGTTTTTTCCATCAAAGTGTCAAATGCTCCGGGGCAACATCTACTCTTGTCATGATTTTCACCCCAAGCATCAAGAGAGAAAGAATATAATAATAATTTATTCTTAATAAAATCTGCAAATAATTCTTCCGTCAACAAAAGTCCGTTAGTGTAAATATTGACCCTTCCCGGGGTTCTTTCAGACGCTGCATGGTAAACATCAAGGAAACCTTTCTTTGCTAAAGGTTCTCCGCCAATGATTGAAATATTCGCAAATCTCGGAATTTGTTTTACAACATCAAGCCACTCTTCTGTCGAAAGTTCATTCTTGAGTTGCTTTTCCTCTTGTCCTAAATAACAATACGGACATCTTAAATTACATCTGTATGTAATATCGATAAAATATCTAATGGGAGTATGAACACTGCCATCTTTCTCGTTGAACGACCAGTTTGAATATGTGGTTCTGATGAAATCAAATATATAAGAACAATCTACTAACATTAATTTCTCCTACTCCGACAATTATATAATTTTAAAATAGATTTTTCAAGCAAAATGCTACGCTAATAAGCCGTTTGATGAGTATATACTCTGATATATTTTGAAGTTTAAAATCGCCGAAAGGCATGGTGCTATTGAATTTTACATGTTAACATTTTGTAACATGCTGTAAATAAAAAGGCAATTTTTGTTCTCCCTTGGTGTTTATATTAATGTAAATCGAATCAAATGGATTGTATATAGTTCATTTGAAAGATTTATAAATTAAAGATAGAAGATAGAAGAACACAAAAAATTTAATAGGAGAGAAAATTATGATCGGAGCAAAAGACCAAATCGACAAACTGTTGGTACAAAAGTATGCGATGGAAAAAGTAGATAATTCATCATTGACGACACTGGTGGATTCGAATAAGATGTTAGAAACGATTAATGATTATGCGGACATGCAGAGAAATATGTTGGCATTGAATGCCAGACTACAAAATGTATGTTCGGCAATTAATGCCAAATCAGCAATTTATGTAAATAGAAGAAGGGTATCACAGCCTACGAAATAGGCAAGTTGCCCTTTAGGGGCGGCTATGAAAAAGATTATCCTTGCCTCGTCATCACCGAGACGACGAGAATTATTAACCAAGATTACAAAAGATTTTGAAATCGTAACTCCGACTTTTGACGAATCAAAATTTTCTCTCTCAACTAATCCTATCTCTATCGAAAATCTCTCTCTATCTAAAGCAAAATCAATCTCTATTAAATTAACAATATCCGCTCTTGTTATAAGTGCGGATACTGTTGTGATTTATGGGGATAGAATTATGGGTAAGCCAAAAAGCAGAGAAGAGGCTTACGATATGATAAAGACTTTGAGTGGAAAAACTCATCACGTTATTACTGGGGTTGCGGTTGTTGATGCGGAAAGTGAAAATTACAAAATGAGCCACGACACGACGTTTGTAACTTTTAACGAGTTGTCCGATAAGGATATTTACGGTTATATTGACGACAAAAAACCTTACGACAAGGCTGGAGCGTACGGTATTCAAGAGTTGCCAGAAAATTTTGTTAAATCGATTGATGGTGAATTTGATAATGTTATGGGTTTGCCGACAAAAATCTTAATAAACATTTTAGAGGATATGAAATAAACTTTTATTCATGATATAGTCGTTGTGTGTTTTATACGTTTTAAAAACGAGAAAGGATTTGGCATGACGACTGTAAACACTGTTGAAACAGTAAAATCGTTAATCAGAGATATTCAAGATTTCCCGAAAAAAGGAATTTTGTTTAAGGATATTACAACAGCATTGAGAGATAAAGACGGCTATAAGGCAATTATCGATTTTATGAAAGATAAATTTGCCGATAAAAAAATCGATTATATTGCAGGTATGGAATCGAGAGGATTTATCTTCGGTGCAACATTAGCTTATGAATTGGGTTGCGGATTTGTTCCTTTGAGAAAACCCGGCAAGTTGCCTGCTGAAGTTATTAGCGAAAGTTACGACCTTGAATATGGCAAGAATACTTTGGAAATTCACAAAGATGCAATCGAAGAAGGCAAGAGAGTTTTGATTGTGGACGACTTGCTTGCGACTGGCGGAACAGCACTTGCTGCTTGCAATTTGGTAAAGAAAATCGGTGCAAACGTTGTCGGAATGGCATTCGTGATTGAACTTGCTGATTTGAACGGCAGAGAAAAATTGCCGAAAGACGTAGAAGTTGTTTCAATGCTTGTTTATTAATATAAAAAAATCATTATAATTTTATCGGGGGAAGTTTTTGCTTCTCCCGAAATTTAAGACGGTAAAATATGGGTGATGAAGATAAGCAGTTTGAGGCTTCCCAGCAGAAACTGCAAAAAGCGAGAAAGGAAGGACAGGTTGTAAAGTCGAAAGATTTTTCGACGGCTCTTTCTTTGATGGTAATGTTTGTCATCATTGTAAAAACTTCGCCGCTTGTTTGGGATCAGATTACGAAACTTTTTGTGCTGCTATATGAACAGATACCGCACGCACATATTGACGAGATGGGTTTACCGTATTTGTTGACAGTGGCACTTGTTCCTACTCTGATAATCATTTTGCCGATTTTGTTTGTTGCAGCGTTTGTTGCAATTCTGGGCGATTTTATTCAAGTTGGGCCTTTGGTTACGACGACACCGTTAGTCCCGAAGTTGGATAAATTAGATCCGAGTAAATATTTTAAAAACTTATTTTCTCCAAAAACAGCATTCGAACTTGTCAAAAATATTGTGAAGGTATTTTTGTTAGGGTTAATTGGTTATATGGTATATAAATCGCACCTTGAGGCGATTTTGTCGTTAATTGCGATTGACAATAATTTTGCGGTAATGATGGAGTTCGGAAACTTGGTAACGGACTTTGTTATGAAGGCAGGAATGGCGTTTTTGGTAATTGCGGCGGCTGATTATGGAATGACGAGATGGAAGTTTATGAACGACCAAAAAATGTCATTCAAAGAAGTCAAGGACGAATATAAAAACCAAGAAGGTGACCCGAATGTCAAGGCAGCATTGAGACAAAGACGTCAACAAATGCTTCATAAAGGTATGATGGATGCAGTGCCTGATGCGGATTTTGTTGTCACGAATCCGACTCACGTTGCCTGTGCGTTGAAGTACGACCAAGAAAGTATGGAATCGCCGAAACTTGTGGCAAAGGGAACAGAGTTGATTGCAAAAAAAATCATTGAAATCGCAAGGGAACACGAAGTCCCTGTTATTGAAAATCCGCCAGTTGCAAGGGCATTGTTCCGGTTGGTCGAACCGAATTGTTATATTCCACCTGACTTGTATAAAGCGGTTGCAGAAATTTTACTTTTCGTGTATAGTTTACGTAGAAAGCAAAATAAGTAGTACTATGCTTTAAATTTTTATGGTCGAGAAAAATGCATGTGTGCGGTGGTAGCGAATCAAGTGCAAGCGAAGATACAAGATTATATAGAGTTAATTGAAAAAGTTGCAAAGGTTGAGCAACGACGTATTCCTTCTCACATGGTAGAGTACGAGGAACTCGTCAGCATAGGTATTATTGCCATTCAGACCATGATTAAGGGAAAAACTGAGCAACAACTTGCGAGATACAATAACGCATACATTTCGACTGCTGTTAGATGGGCTATTCGTAACGAACTTCGTAATCGTTATAAATGGTATTCTTTGAAAAATACGAAAGAAGTTGAAAGCAGCGAAGAAGGTGAATGTTGCGGCGGAGATGATGAAAAAATTTCTCCTCACAAAGTTCGTGAAGCAATTTATACGACCATTTTGTCGATTGACAGTTTGCAACAGGCAAATGGTGATAACGAATCTCCGTTTGATTTTATTCGTGATACTTCGGCACTTCCTGATGAAAAGGCTGAAATTTCTGAACTCGGTAGAGTTATTAGAGAGGCGATTGCTACACTTCCTCAAAAGGATAGAACAATCGTTGAATATCGTTTTTACAGAAACATGCAAGTTAAGGAAATCGCTGCACAAGTTGGTTTGTCGTCCTCAAGAATTACTAGAATCGTTCAGTCTGCACTGAATTATGTTCGTGAATATCTCCAAAAACGTGAACATTACGGATATTAATTTTTTCAAACGCAATTTTTGATATTTTTTGATTTATATATTTATATTAAATATATGATTTCGAATGTTTATTTATGCTAAAATCTCATCTATACGATTGGATGTAATGAGTTTATTTTTGATAAAAAAATTTCTTAATTTGTTGTGTGTATTTGCAATTTTTCTGTTGGCAAATCCTTGTTTTGCTGAGGAAAATTCACTTTCGGATTTCGAAGATATCGGAATTGACGAGGAACTTTTTCCTGCAAGAGATTATGAAATGCAGCGAGAAGATTATTATTTGAATCAAAAAAATGATAATATTTCCAAAATCGAAAAGAAATTTCAGATAAAATATGAAGTTGACGAAAACGAATCGGGCAGTGAAGGTGGAGGTATCAAGTTTAAACTTGACGAACCGTTTGAGTTAAAACTTGCAGAGCCTGATGTTTCGCCATTTCAGGAAGAAAAACAAAGTTTTTTAAACCTTTTCAGAGAAGGTGGATATCAATTTAAAGAAGGAATTGTCAAAAATCAACGATTTACGTTTTATTTTCACGGCGGGGACATAATGACAGCACAGCGTGGAAAGGAAGTTAGCAGTACATTTGATTCTGTTGCGAGCGAATTTCAGTCATCGACTGTTTTTAGAAACGGAAAGACACGATTTGACTGGGGGTTGAATTTTACAAGACCGAGAAAATATAATGACCATTTGCTGACAAAATTTTCTTATGCTGAACTTTGGCACATTTTTAACGAAAATCAAAAAATGGTAATTGGTAATTGCCGTACGCAAAACGGCTACGAGGGCGGGGCTTCGTCATCGCAGTTGAAATTTGTGGCAAGAAGCCAAATTGCAAGAACGTTTGGAAATGCGATTTCTGATAATATTAGAAACCGTGGAAAGTATAAATATTTTGAGTATGACCTTGGTATTTCTGATGGCAGCAGATATTGGCAAAACGTCTTTAATGGTTTCAACACAACGCTTTTGGCGAGTGCAAAACCGCTTGCAAAATTTGAAAATAATAAATATGGAAAGTTGAAAGTTGGCGGAAGTATTGACCAAGGTCGGGCGGAAAGTACGACGTGGACAGTTGTTGGCGGACATGCACTTTATGATTATAAAAACAAATTTGGTTTAGATTTTGAATATCAATACGCTGACGGGTATGCAGGGTCGTGGTATAGCAAGGAGAAGGCACACGGCTTGTATGCAACTGCGTATTATTTTGTGACACCAAGAGTGCAGGTGCTTGCGAGATATGATTATTTCAAAAATTTTGATACCGAAAAACAGAATATTGAATACACGGCAGGGGTAAATTATTGGTTTGCAAAACGTGGAAAGGTAATGCTCAACTACGTTTTGGCGAAAGCGAATACTTGTCCTCAACCGTCGCATAAAATTTATATCGGGGCTGATTTTACAACGTATAGTGTTCTTGATGCTATTTTTGAACATTTGTAATCGTTTTGAGTTTTGCGTTTAGAATAAAAAAGTTAAACACTTTGTTTTGTAACAGCGTTGCCCTTTTTGGCAAGTCGCTATAAAATATTTTTATGGATTTTTTAGAACGAAATAAGGCATTGTTTGCCGAAATAGAAGAAAAAATTGCAAAAGACCCTCAAAACGTTGAGAACTATTTGATTTTGGGCAAATTGTACGTTATGGGGGGATTGTTTGATAAAGCGATTGATGTTTACGGGGAACTTTTGAAAATTGACCCGTTAAGTACGCAAGCACTTGTTAATACGGGAAGTATTTATTTTTTCAAAAAAGAATATCAAAAGGCGATAGATACGTTTTCGAGGGTGCTTGAGACGGACGAGGCAAATTTTTCGGCTTATTACAATTTGGGCAACACTTATGCCGAGTTGAAAAATTATAATCAGGCTATGCATTCGTATAAGCGGGCATTGGCTTGTGATGATAAAAATCCTGATTTGTATACGGCGATTGCGATTTTGCACCAAGATATGTGCGAATATCCAGATGCGATAGCGAATTTTCAAAAGGCGTTGGATTTAGACCCGAAAAATCCTGAATACAACAGTAATCTTGCCTGTGCGTATGTCAAGATGAAGATGTATAAAGAGGCTGTTTATTATTTCAAAAAATCGATAGACAGCGTACCTGATGATCCGAAAACGTTGTTACATTTGGCGAATGTTTATTCGTCGATGAAAGATTTTGAGAATGCAAATTTGTATTTTGAACTTGCACTTCAATATGATGAAAATTATTATGAAGCATACATTTGTATGGCAATTTCTCTCTGTGACGAAGGAAAAGTCAATGAGGCTTATGCCGTTTATGATAAGGCTTTAGAGATTAATCCGAACCGTTCGAACGCATTTGTTTTGAAGGCAAATTTACTCGTTTCGAATTCCGAATTTGCAGAGGCGTTGAAGTTGTATAGGAAGGCTTTGGAAATCGAGCCATCTTCGCCGAAAATTTACATTCATGCCGGCAACACATCGGTGCTTGCGGGTGATTTGGTCGGTGCGATAAGAGATTATAAAAAGGCTGTAACTCTTTTGCCGAATGATGAGCAGACTTTGCTTATGTATTACGACACGGTAAGAGATTATGTGAATAAAAAATATGACAAGGAGCAGTTTAGTGGCACAAAATAACACGGTTTATCCGATAGAAAAAATTATTTCGGTATTATCATATTTCACCTGCGGATTTGTGGGTTTATTGTATTTGATAATTGCACTTTTACAAAAGCAAGGGTTGCGTTCATTTTTGAGATATCATGTTTTTATGTCGATATTTTTGTCGATTTTGATTTATGTGGTATCGAAAGTTTTGATTTTTGTTATTAATATTTTGGGACATATTCCGTTTGTTAAAGCGGTTGTTTTCTCGTTGACAGTAGCGTTGCAAAGAGATATTGTCTCGTTCGGATTTATCCATTTTTCACTTATAACCATTTTGATTACCTTACTTTATACATATCTTTCAATCGGTGCAATTATGGGAAAATATACATATTTGCCATGGATTAGTGAGATTATAAGTTACAATATGCGACAATAAATTGGAGATAGATTATGAAATTTGACACAATTTTGGTGCAAGGTGGACACAATCCGTCTGAAAATCGAAACGCAATCGCCGTGCCGATTTATCAGACAACTGCGTATAATTTTAACGATGTTCAATATGCTGCTGATTTGTTTGATTTGAAAGTTGGCGGAGATATTTATACGAGAATTTCTAATCCGACAACGCAAGTTCTTGAGGAAAGATTGGCAATGGCAGAAGGCGGTGTGGGGGCATTGTGCGTTTCATCAGGACAATCTGCATCGTTGATTGCGGTTTTGAATATTGCAAAAGCGGGTGATGAAATTGTTGCGTCGGAAAATTTATACGGCGGAACGATTAACCTTTTGGGCATTACGCTTGAAAAAATGGGGATAAAAACGAGATTTGTTTCGAGCCAAAATCCTGAAGATTTTCAAAAAGAGATTAATGAAAAGACGGCATGTATTTTTGCGGAAGCCTTGACGAATCCGTCGATTGCGATTGCAGATATCGAAGGGCTTGCAAAAGTCGCTCACAGAAACAATTTGCCGTTGATTATTGACAATACTGTTGCCACTCCGTATTTGTTAAATCCGATTAAATTCGGTGCGGATATTATTGTTCACTCGACGACAAAATATATCGTCGGACATGGTAACGCAATGGGCGGCGTGATTGTTGATTCCGGCAATTTCGATTGGAATTGTTCAGACAAATTCAAGTGTATTACGGATAAAGACCCGAGTTATCACGGTTTGAGTTATACGGAAACGTTCGGTAAAGCGGCATATATCGTTAAGGCAAGAGCACAACTTTTGCGTGATTTGGGTTGCTGCCAAAGCCCGATTAATTCGTATTTGACGATTGTTGGTCTTGAGACATTGTCTCTCCGTATGCAAAAACATTCTGATAATGCGTTGAAGGTTGCAAAATATCTTCAAAATCATAAGTTTGTAAAATCAGTATGCTACCCTGCTTTAGAGGGAAATCAGTATTATGATTTGGCGAAAAAATATTTGCCGAAAGGTGCATCATCGCTTTTGAGTTTTGTGATTGACGGCGATAGAGCGGTTGCGACGAAATTCCTTGAAAACGTCAAGATGTTAATTCACGCAACGAATATTGGCGATGTCCGTACGATTGTGACCTATCCGGCGTTGACAACGCATAGACAACTTACGGCTGAACAACTCGAAGAGTGTGGTATCAGCGAAAGTTTCATAAGACTTTCGGTCGGTATTGAAGATGCTGACGATATCATTGCAGATATTGACCAAGCCCTTGAAAAA
>OMSS01000208.1 GCA_900313795.1 uncultured bacterium
TAACCTGATGAGAATTTTCGGCGGCGACCAAGTTGTTAAATTGATGGATATGATTAATGCCGACGAAGATATGGCAATCGAATCACCGCTTATCACAAGACAAATTCAATCTTCACAAAAGAAAGTTGAAACTTATCACTTTGATATAAGAAAACACGTCCTCGAATACGACGATGTTATGAATATGCAAAGAGAGAAATTCTACGCACAAAGACGTCGTGTTCTTCAGGGCGAAAACCTTTACGAAGACATTTTGTATATGATTGAATGTGAACTTGACAGATTGTTGAAGAGTTACATTGCCCCTGGAATGGATCCTTCAGAATACACAAAAGAAGATATCGAAACACTCGTGAAAGAACTCGTTTCGCTTGCTCCGCAACTTTCTGGCAAAATTACACCAGAAGATATTATGAACTTGAGATTTGAAAATGTTTATGAAAAGACAAAAGATCTTCTCTATGATGCATACAGAACTCACGAACTTCAAATCGTCACATTCTATAACGATATCATTTCAAGATATGAAGAAAACTTTGAACCGCAAGTTCCGTTCGAAGGCGATAACGTAATGCGTTCAATGGAAAGAGACATTTTACTCAGAGTTATTGATGCAAAATGGATTGACCACTTGCACAACATCGATATGCTCAGAGACGGTATCGGGTTGAGAGCATACGGTCAAAAAGATCCGCTTATCGAATACAAAAAAGAAGCGTATGACTTGTTTAACAAAATGATGTACGAAATCCAAAGCGATACGGTAAAACACATCTTCCGTTCGAAATTCGGTATCCAAATCATCAATCCTGCAGGCGATGATAAAGAAGTTAACCAAGTTTACGACTCATCAGACGGAGAAACCCGAAAACTCCCTTCAGACGAAGAATAACAGGAGAAAAAATGTTTATAATTTATGAAATACTTATGCCTTTAATCGCATTAATATTACTCCCCGTAATATTGATTGCACTTGCTATACAACCAAAATTCAGAGCAGGATTTTTTTAAAAATTAGGATTTTATAAAAATAATCTTAATGGCGAAAAAACAACAGTATTTCACGCTGTATCAGTCGGCGAAACAAACGCAATCGCCGATACAGTAAAGGTTTATAGACAAAAATATCCCGATAGAAAAATTGTCGTAACAAATACCACAAAAACAGGTCACGATATCGCTTGCAAGATTTTTAAGGACGTAGCTGACGAAATCACATACTTTCCGTTCGATTTCGATTTTGCGGTAAATTCATTTTTTGACAAATTTAACCCTGAAAAAATAGTAATTGCAGAAACCGAAATTTGGCCTGCATTTGTGTATGAAGCAAAACAACGAGGAATCAAGGTCTATATCGCAAACGGAAGAATTTCGCCCCATTCTTATAAAGGCTACAAAAAATTCTCCTTCATTTTTAAGCGTGTACTTTGCCTTTACGAAAAGATTTTTATGCAAACCAAAGCAGATTGCCAAAGAATCATCGATATCGGTGCACCGCTTGAAAAAGTTGAATTTATGGGGAATTTAAAATTTGACATCACAAGAAACCTCTCAGGCGAAGAACAACAAGCCTTGAGAGACCGTTTCCATGTTCACTACCCCGTGTTGATTGCCGCAAGCACCCACGAAGGCGAAGACGAAATTGCTCTTGAAACATTCAAGAAATTGAAAGAAAAACATGGCGAAATCAAGATGCTCATTGCACCTCGCCACCCCCAAAGATTTGATGCGGTTTTTGAATTGATAAAGAAATACGGGCTTTCGGCTGGCAGAGTAAGCCAAAATGCCAATTTCGACGAATTTGATGTAATTTTAGGTGATACAATGGGAGAACTTGCAAAATTCTTCTCGTTCTGCTCAGTTGCATATATCGGCGGAAGTTTCTTTGGTCCTGGAGGACATAACCCGCTCGAGGCAAACATTTGGAACAAACCTGTAGTTTCTGGTCCTAACGTCGCAAACTTTAAAGATATTTATAAAATATTGACGGATAAAGGTGCGGCGGTTGTTGCCCAAGATAAAGAGGAGTTTTTCAAAACTTTGGATTTGTGGTTCTCTGATTTAGGCGAACTTGAAAAGGCTTCTGAATTTGCAGGAGAAGTTTTTGACGAAAACAGAGGGGCTGTCCAATTTTTGATAACAAGATTAGCATAAAATCCACAAGCATGTGAAGTTTTATAAAATATGTTTGAAATAAAAAAATGTTCGTGATACATTTTTTATGAATAATACTAATTTTCAAGGAGAAATAAATTGAAAGCATACGAATTATTATTAATGATTAAGCCTAATATTGATTCAGAAGA
>OMSS01000055.1 GCA_900313795.1 uncultured bacterium
TTCCCGTTCCATACACAATCTCTGCCATGGCAAATGCATATTTCTTATTTTCGAATGCATCCGAATAGATCAGCATCGAAAGGCTTCTGGTCGCATTATTGGGTCCGCCATCGGTCAAAACTTTGATCAGGTCGAAGATCATCAGCCCTTCCTTAACCGCCATAACAAGGACAATACTCAAAGTGGGGATAAGATGTGGAACAGTCACATAATGGAACACTTTCCGATTGTTTGCACCATCGATTTTGGCGGCCTCTGGAAGTGACGCATTGATTCCTGCATAACCGCCAATTAGCATAACAGTGTTGTATCCGATTAATTTTACAACAGAAACCAAAATCACCGCAAACATCGCAGTGTCCGGATTGTAAAGCCACTGAATGTTTGTTCGCAAAATATAATTCATCAATCCGATATTAGGGTCAAAAATCCACGCCCAAACAAGTGCCACAACAAGCATGGGAGTAATAAATGGAATAAAATAAATCGTCTTAAACAAATCAGAAAATTTGAATTTTCTATTCAAAATATCAGCCAAAAATAACGGGATTAAAACAGCAAATAACGTCGTAAATACAGCATAAACTACCGTATTATTTAAAACTCTAAAAAATTCAGGCTCTTTGAAAAGTTCGACATAATTGTCAAACCCGACAAATTTCGGAACAGTCAATAAATCCCATTCGAAAAAACTTAGCCCAAACGAACAAAACACCGGAATTATAATAAACACAAGGCAACCAGCCACGCAAGGTAGCAAGAACCAAAATGCCGCTTTATTATCGGGAAAATTTTTGCCTTTGTTCATAAGTTTTTCCATGTTTGAGTTATTATTTATATTATAATTATTACGTCAACAATACAAGGAGTTTACATGATTACGTTAAAAGCATTCGGAAAGAACGATATCAGAGGGGTTTACGGGGAAACTGTAACGGAAGAATTATTTGAAAAAGTCGGAAGGGCTTATGTTTATTACGTTAAAGAACGTTTAGGCAAAGAAAAAGTAACTCTTTCTGTCGTAAGAGATGCAAGACTACACTCACTTCCGCTTGCAGAAGCAATCATAGACGGTGTTTTGGCAGCCGGCGGCGACGTAATCGACCTCGGAATGGGACCAACACCTTTCGGGTATTATTCAGAATTTATTGAAACTCCTTACGGCACGGTTGACGGTGCGTTAATCATTACTGCAAGCCACAATCCGTCTGAATACAACGGTTTGAAGATGACTTGCGAAAAACAATCACTTCACGAAGAACAAATCAAAGATGTAAAAAATATTACACAAAAAGTTATCGATGGAGAATACGCTGATGTCGATAAAAAGGGCGATTACCACGAATTTAACATGGTTGACAAATATATCGAAAAACAAATCGAACTTTTTGGAACAGATAAAAAAGATGTAAAAATTGTAACTGACTGTGCAAACGCAGCAGCAGGCGTGGTTGCTCCGCAAATGCTTAAAAAATGCGGATATGAAGTCGTCGAACTTTTCACAGAACCCGACGGAAGATTTCCTAACCACCACCCAAATCCAAGCATCGAAAGCACTTTGGACACCCTTAAAAAGACTGTTATCGAAACTGGTGCTGATATCGGGGTTGCATTTGACGGTGATGCTGACAGAATTGGCGTAATCGATTGTGACGGAAACTATTTGACGGGCGATAAATTGCTTTATATTTACTCAACCGACATAATTCCAAGATTTAAAAATGCGGACAAAAAACCTGTAATCGTTTCTGAGGTAAAATGTTCGCAAGTTTTATTTGACAGCCTGAATAAATTAGGTGCGGAAGCAGTTATGTGCAAAACCGGACACGGCTACATTAAGGCGAAGATGAAGGAAACAGATGCGATTGCAGCAGGCGAAATGTCAGGTCACATGTTCTTCAAAGAAAACTGGTACGGCTTTGATGATGCGGTTTATGCGGCATCAAGAATTGCGGCACTTGTTAATAAAAAGAAAAAAGAAAATAAAAACTTTAAACTCACAAAACTTCTCGAACCATTCAATGCTGTTTATACCTCTGCTGAAGTTCGTTTCCCCTGCAAAGATGAAATGAAAAAGCCTGTCCTTGCAAAAATCGATGAAGAGATTGGAAAAAATCCCAACTTCTTCGGTGATGAAATAAAGGATATCATAAGATTAGACGGCTTACGGATTGTATTTGACGGCGGATTTGCGATGATAAGACAAAGCAACACCGAACCCGTTTTCACGCTCAGATTTGAGGGAAGAAACGAAGAAGTTTGCAATCAATACAAAAAGGCAATGCTTGACGAATTAGAAAGAATTTGCAAAGAAATGAAGGCATAAAATGACGAAAAATAAACTTTTTATCGTAGTTTTGACAATTTGTATTATTTCGATGTTGATGGGCTTTTTAACCCCATTTATTAACAAATCTGATAACAATGCAAAACCAAATAACACTAAGCAAAAAACGAACTTATCAAAACTGATGAATCCAAATAAAGTTGCGGTTATCGGACTAAACGGCGTAATTAATTCAACACCGGAAAATAATATTTTTATCGAAGAAAATTCGTCTCTTGTTGCTCTCAAAGCCTTGAATGAAGCGGAAAACGACGATACTGTGAAAGGTGTTATTTTAAGAATAAATTCCCCGGGAGGTACGGTCGGAATGTCTCAACGCTTGTACTCTGCGGTAATGCACGTTAGAGCGAAGAAGCCTGTCATTGCAGTGCTTGATGACATTGCAGCGAGCGGTGGATATTACGTTGCAAGTGCAGCCGACAGAATTGTAGCTCTTGAAGGCACAATGACGGGCAGTATCGGCGTAATTATGTCCACGACTGATGCACATGAACTTTTAACGAACAAATTAGGCATCTCTCAAAGCGTCATAAAGAGCGGAAAATACAAGGATATAGGCTCATCAACTCGTGCTATGACAAGTGAAGAACGTAAACTTCTTCAAGATATGGTCAACGATTCTTATCAACAATTCAAAACCGCAATCACAAATGGAAGAATCAAGAGAGACGACAAATATGAGGTTGCAAAAACAAACTTGACCCCACAAAATCTCAATAAATACGCTGACGGAAGAATTTTCACAGGCAGACAGGCAAAGAAATTGGGATTTGTTGACTCAACAGGCGGAAACCGTGAAGCAAAAGATATGATGACGCAAATTCTTGAAAAGAAAGGTATTTCAAAGGATATTGTAGATTTCGTAGATTATGGTAAAAACAACAGTTTCCTCTCATCATTGGGCTTAAACCAAAAGACATCAGTGTTGGACGGACTTGTCCCCGCAAGCGTAAAATATGCTCGCAAACCGCTTTATCTTTGGGAGTAAAAAATGGAAAAATACTTCGAAAATTTATACAAAATCCTGTTTGAATTTGATTTTTCAGATGTTTCGACTGACCGCCCGATTTACGAAGGAATGTTGACGTTGATTTGGACATCATTGTTTTTATATTTGCCAAATCACACACTCCCGAGTGGCTTACAGCAAGATTTTTTGTATCTTGGAGGAATAGGAATTTACCTTATCGGAATTTTGTTTGTTTGGGCAATTTCGGCAGTATTTTTTGACACCATCGCAAAAATTTTCGAAAAAGGCGGAAAAATTAGACCGTTATTGACATATTCAGCATATACACTTTTGCCTTATATCTTTTTTGCACCGTTTGAAATGCTCAAAAATTCATCGAAAATTGGCTATTTTTTCGGGACTAAACTCGAAATTTTGTTATTCGTTTGGGTAATAATTTTATACGCAAAATCCCTTGCAAAGACATACAATTTGTCAAAAACATCATCGGTTTTGCTTATTTTTCTCCCCACGCTTGCAATCAGTTTTGCTTTTATTTGGCTGATTGGAACTTGTTTTAACATAGGTTATATTTATACCGTATAAGGGGATACGGTTATGAAAAAATTCATTTTAGCGGCAGCAATGCTGACAGCGTTGTCTTGCCAAGTTTTCTGTGCAGAAATCAACGACATTTCAGCAATCGAAAAGGATTTATTCGGGGTGGAATACAAAGAGGAACAAACCCCAACAAGACTCAGCCGAATTGAAGAATATCTTTTTGGCGAAAAAAAAACAGGTACAAACTCCGAGCGTATCAAGAAAATCACCGATGCGAGCGGACTTTCGACAGAGCCTAAAAAGACCGAAAACGAAAAAAGAATAGCAGCGGCGGAATTTTTGCCCGAAGATAAAAACGTCACCTATCCTGTCATTGATATGATGGAAGAAAAAGTTTTTAACAAAACATATCACGGCGAAAATGTTTATAAACGGGTGGAACGGTTAGAACAAAAAACTTTCGGCAAAGTTTCTCAAGGCGAACTCTCAGATAGAACCGACAAACTCAAAGCGTCTGTTCTTGCGATTAACGAAAATGAGAGCATGCTTGCCAATAACTCCGAGCCGCAACCTACCACACCAGAGGAATTTTACAGACAATCTCCTCAAAATTATTACACTCCGCAAGAGAGAAATTTCTCATTCGGAGGAACAACAATGGGCGGCTTCAAAGCAGGAAGTTCTAACAATCCGTACACTTACGGCAACTCGAAAAACAATACATATTCATCATACCCAACAGGCGGAGCAGCATCTTATCATAGTGACTTTGAACAGGCACTATCTTCTGCAGAGAATATGATTTTAGGTAGAACAAATCCGAATGCAACAGAAGATGAAAGATTGTCGAAAATGGAAAAGAAAGTTTTTAAGAAAACTTTTTCGGGTGATAGCCTCTCAAGGCTTGATAGAGTAGTCAGTGCTGCTCACGCACAAAAAACTGGCGTCGGCTATCAGGAGAACAAATTCGACAGATATCTCTCAGGCGGATTGCAAGCGGGCATGATTTTGCTGATGATATTGGCAATGATTTTATAAATAAAATTAACATTATGTAATACCTTGAGTTTCTCTCTTATGTTTATGAGACAATAGTTTCATAAGAATAATAAGGGAGAACTCTAACATGAAAGATAAAACATTTTTAATGATTCCGGGACCGACTCCTGTTCCTGAAAGCGTATTGCTTGCAATGGCTAAGCACCCTATCGGACACAGAAGCACAGAATTTTCAGCAGTATTAAAAAGAGTTTACGAAGATATGAAACTCTTGTTCCAAACAAAAAATGACGTTTTGGTATTCACTGCAAGTGGTACAGGTGCAATGGAAGCAGCCATTTTTAACCTCGTTAATCCCGGAGACAAAGTTTTATCTTTAGTAATCGGTAACTTTGGCGAAAGATGGGCAAAAATTTCAGAAATGAAAGGTGCAGTCGTAACAAGATATACAGTTGACCCCGGTTGTGCAATCGACCCTGCAGAAGTTAAGAAAATTTTAGATGCAGATGTTAACAAAGAATACAAAATCGTAACTTTGACTCACAACGAAACAGCAACAGGTGTTACAAACGATGTTGAATCAATCGTAAAAATCATCAGAGAACATGGTGCATTGTCAGTTGTCGACGGTGTAACAAGTTTGGGTGCATTGCCTTGCAAAATGGACGAATGGGGCATCGATGTTCTCATTTCAGGTTCACAAAAAGGCTTTATGATTCCTCCGGGACTTTCATTCCTCGCAGCAAGCGAAAGAGCAATCAAAGTAAGCGAAGAATGTACAAACCCGAGTTTCTATTTTAACTGGAAACAAAACAGAAAATCAGTTCTCGACGCATCAACAGCTTGGACACCTGCTGTAAACCTCTTCGTTGCACTCGATACAGCACTTCAAATGATGAAAGAAGAAGGTCTTGACAACATTTGGAAAAGACACGCAAGAATCGCATCAGCAATAAGAGCAGGCGTTAAGGCAATCGGTTTAGAATTGCTTGTTAAAGACGAAAAAGTTGCATCAAACGCAATTACGGCAGTTCTTCCGCCTGAAGGTATTTCAGTTCCTGATATCAGAAAGACTATCAAAAAAGACTTCGATATCGTAGTTGCAAACGGTCAAAAAGAACTCAAAGACAAGATTTTCAGAATCGGTAACTTAGGTTTCGTTTCAGACAGAGATGCAATCACAGCAATCGGTTCATTAGAAGCATCACTTTACAAATTAGGTTACAAATTTGAATTAGGTGCAGGCGTTGCAGCAGTAATCAAAACACTTGCAGAAAAAGCGTAAGAAAAGGACAGATAATGAAAGTTTTAATTACAGATAAAATTAACGAAAGTGCCGGAAAAATTCTCGAAGGTGTTGCAGAAGTTGTCTTTTTGCCTACAAAAACAGAAGATGAACTTTGCGAAATCATCGGCGAATACGACGCACTTATGGTAAGAAGCCAAACAAAAGTGACCGCAAAAATCATCGAAGCGGGTAAAAACCTTAAAATCATCGGTAGAGCAGGCGTCGGCGTTGACAACATTGACATCGAAGCAGCAACACAAAAAGGTATTTTGGTTGTAAACTCTCCCGACGGAAACACAAATGCAGCAGCAGAACACACAATTGCTTTGATGCTTGCAATGTCAAGAAATATCCCTGTTGCTGCAACTTCAACAAAAGCAAAGAACTGGGAACGTTCAAAATTCACAGGAGTTGAAGTTTTCGGCAAAACATTGGGTATTATCGGTTTTGGTAAAATCGGTTCACACGTTGCACAAGTAGCACTTGCTCTCGGTATGAAAGTAATCGTTTCAGACCCATACACTTCACAACAAACTGTTGAAAAAGCAGGTGCTAAGTACGTTAACTCGTTAGACGAACTTTGGGGCGTTTGCGATTACATCACAGTTCACGTTCCGAAAACTCGCGAAACAATGCACTTAATAAACAAAGACACCATTGCTAAGATGAAAAAAGGCGTTAGACTTATCAACTGTGCAAGAGGCGGAATTATTGACGAAGCAGACTTGAAAGAAGCATTGGAATCAGGTCAAGTTGCTGGTGCAGCAATCGACGTTTACGAAAATGAACCCGATATGGAAAAATGCGTACTTTGTGATTGCGACAAAAACGTTGTTTTGACACCTCACCTTGGTGCAAGCACAAAAGAAGCACAATTAAACGTTGCTATTGACGTTGCTGAACAAATCAGAGACGTTCTCTCCGGCGGAAGTGCAAAAGCAGCAGTTAACATTCCTGCTTTAAAACCAGCCGTCTTAGAACCTGTTAAACCTTATATGGCAATTGCAGAAAACGTTGGTGCAATGGCATTCCAAATAGCAAATGGCAATTTGAAATCAATCAACCTCACTGTTGAAGGCAAATTGGCTGATTTGGACATTTCACCGATTACAATCGCTGTTTTAAAAGGGGTTTTCTCTTCTGTTGATGAAGGCGTAAACTACGTCAATGCCCCTGTTATTGCTAAGAAACGTGGCATCAACGTTGTAACATCAAAATCACAAAACGAATGTTCATATCAAGGTATCATTACCGTTAAATTGTTGACAGACCAAGACGAAATCTGCGTTTCAGGTGCATTAATTGCTAACGGTATGCCGAGAATTACCGAAATCAACGAACACAAAATGTGCATCGAACCTGAAGAGCACATGATTGTTCTTCCGCACGAAAACAAACCGAGTATGATTGCAAAAGTTGCAACAGTAATCGGTTCAAACAACGTCAACATCAGCAAAATGCACGTTGCTGACAACAACGGTTCTGACCCGCTCTCAAT
>OMSS01000078.1 GCA_900313795.1 uncultured bacterium
TTTCACGTTTTTCCGCAAAAAATTTGTCCCAGTCGATTTTTTCGCCATAATAATTCGGAATTAAAATCTGACGACCACCGCCTTCGTGCGTATTCATACAGCACATCTTGATGTCCTCATAATCAGCATTAAACCCGTGCTGAATATACTCGCAACTCAAGTAACGATGTTTCGACTTATTCTTATTAAACATATCCTTTATGCTTTGAAAATTCATATTGAACTCCGTTAAAAAACTTAGTTCATGATAATACTAATAAAGCATTTTTACAAGTATTTTCATTAAAAAAAGACCTCTTTCGAGGTCTTGTAAATTTTATGATACGATATCGCTGAGTTTGATGAAACCTGTGAGACTCTTATCGTAAATACTTTTCTTGTTTGATTTAACTTGGTCGCTTGAGTTACCTTCAACTGTTGTGAATGTGCCGTCTTTGTTGATTGACTTAACAATACCTGTGTGAGAAGCACCATTGCTCTTCCAGATAATAACGTCACCAACTGACAAGTTTTTTTGTGAGTAACTGAGTTTTTGGTTGTTTGACATTTTTGATGTATTGTCAAATACGCCTTTGCTTTGTGCCCAAGACATAAGGTTTGAAACAGCAGGTGAGCCAAAACCTTTCGAAACAGACATACCGTTTTCTTTTGCATATTCTTTAACAACATAAGTTACGAAGTCAGCACACCATGATTCTGTTCTGCCGTTTGTGAACAACTTATATGAACCATCTTTTTCATTCAAGCCCATATATTTGCTTGCAAGTTTTACAAGTCCGCTGCCTATGTCGTTTGAAGCCTTACCTTTGCTTTCGCCAGCCTTTTTAGCCTCTTTCTTTTGTTCAGTTTCTTTTGTTTTAATCTTTTTGTCGATTTCTGCAACGTCAGATGTTTTTTCTGTTTTCAACTTATCGATTGCAGCCGTCAACTTATCCATTTTTGCTTTAAGTTTAGGATCTGCTTCGCCGATTTGCTTTTCAACATCTTTAACAACTTTTTGTTGAGCCTTTTCTTTCTTTTCTAATTCTTTGATTTTAGACTCATCATTTTTGATTTTTTCTTCAAGATTTGCTTTTTTCTCTTTCTTTGCAGAAATTGATTTTTTCAATTCCGACAATCTTGATTTGTTTTCGGAATTAATTTTTGAATCTTTGTTATTAGTTTTTAAGGTGCTTTTTTCACCTTCAAGTGCTGCAATATCAGCATCTATGTCAGACAATTTGCCCTTATGAGTGCTAAGTTTTGATTCATAATCTGATTTCTTAGATTGAATATCGCTCAAGGTCTTTTGTTGAGTAGAGTATTCAGACTTAAGTTCAGTGCTGATTTTTGTGTTGTTTGAAACTAAATTATCTTTTTCTTTTTGTTTGCTTTCAATTTTTTTGTCAGCATCGTTGATTATTTGTTCACGTTGTTTTCTCAATTCTTCAACTTCATCTTCAGCAGTTTTTGTTTTAGATTTTGAAGCACTGCGTGAAGATGTTGATGATGATGGTGTTGATGAATTTGTACGGTTTGCAAATGAAGTAGATGAAGCAGGTGATGCATTACCTACCATAGCAGGCATTGATGCTGTTTGTGCTGCAACTTCTCTTTGGTTGTCAAGTGCATCTTCTACTCCTTTTATTGCTTCTTCGACAAGTTTTGCAAGTTGGCTTTCAGTCGTTGTACCCATTGAATCAATGAGGGCATCGATATCTTCTTGAGAAAGTGATTCAACATCACCATCTAAGCCTGCCATACCTTCCATAAATGTTTTTGCTTCAGAAATTGAAACAACTCCATCACCATCGATATCAGCAAGACCTTGAACAGTATCGTTTGACATCAAACCTTTGAAAATATCAGATAAAGGCTGATTTGCAGTCTCATTAATACTATCTGCTTTGCCGTTTGAAAGTGCATTTAACGCTGCTTCATAATCGAAATTTTCAAGATTCGAGGTTTCAATATTACTGAAAATCGAAGCACCTGTTTGCACAGTTTTTGTACCAAACAAACTGTTGTTCGAAAGAACATTGTTGTTGACGCCTTGCAAACGTTTCATCAAATAATTCGTGATATTCAAATTAGCCATTTTTACACTTACACCTTTCATCATGTATGTCGACTGTATTTGATTAAACTTTAACAAAAAAAAAGAGATTGTTACAGAAACGTTACAATCTCTT
Source organism: uncultured bacterium (assembly GCA_900313795.1). Taxonomy (GTDB): domain Bacteria; phylum Cyanobacteriota; class Vampirovibrionia; order Gastranaerophilales; family Gastranaerophilaceae; genus RUG841. The sequence continues at coordinate 2,172 of OMSS01000078.1, forward strand.
TTTGATTTTTATTTCTTACATATCTTATGTTAATTTTACATAACCAAGAATGTTACTTCTGTTTCTTTGTTTTGAAGCAACTTGGCTGCCTGCGTTGTTGCCACCAGTGTTACCTTCGATAGTTTCAACTGTGCCGTCACCGTTTACTTTTGTAACGTATCCGATGTGATCTGCACTACCGTCACCGTCCCAGTCGAACAATACTGCATCACCTGGTTTTGCTTGGTCTTCACCAACGAAAGCTCCATTTGCTTTTGCGTTGCTTTGGATATCAGGGCAATATGCTCTGTTACAATTTTTGTACCAGTCGGGAAGGTTTTCTTCACCGATTGTTTGACCAGCGATGAAACTTACGAAGTCTGCACACCATGCTCCGTCATCGAATTGGTAGCCTGCTTCTCTCATTATTTGTCTCATTTCATCTTGTGTTTTGCCTTCGAATTTATTTGCAAGTTCGAGAACATCTTCACCAGCGAGGAATGAGTTTTCTTTTAAGAATCCGTCTCTTTCTTCTTTTTGCTTAGCATCGTTGAGTTTTACGTTCAACTCTTGGATTTCGCTTCTGAGACCTGCAACTTTTTCTTGCTTTTGGCTTCTGATTTCAGCAATCTTTGTGTCATAAGTTGCGATTTGTTCTTTGATTTTGCCAACTGCTTCAGATGATTGGATACCTTTGCCAAAGCCTTCTGAGTTTTGCAATGTCTTGCTCAAAAGTTCTTGTTTTTGAGTTTCAAGTTCTTTCTTTTTGGTTTCAGCAGTTTGGATTGCTTCTTTTTCTTTAGCGTTCTTTTCTTCTAATTTTTTGTTTTCTTCTTCAACTGATGCTTTTTTGTCTTTAAGATTTGAAATTTTTTCGTTGATGCTTGCTTTTTTAGAAGCGGCTGCATCGTCATCACCAGTTACTGCACCCAATGCAGTTTCGTTGTTTGAAATTTCGCTTTCAATTGAACCTATGTAGTTTTTGTTTGAAGAAATTGTTGCTTCATTGTCAGAAATTGTCTTGTTGTGTTCGTCAATTTCTTTATCGGTTTCTTTTATGCTCTTTTCAATTTTTTCTTCTTGTTTTTTGTATTCTTGATATTCTTTTTCAGAAACACCTGCTTTCTCCATCGCTTTTTTCTTAGCGTCTTCTTGTTCTTGGATTTGAGCATCTGCTTCTTCTTCAGCGGCTGTGATTTCGCCTTCTTTGTCTTTGATTTGTTGTTCTAATTCAGCAACTGTTTCTTCTGTTGATTTTTGGTTTGCTGCAGAAGATTTTGAAGTTGAACCTGTGCTGCTCGGTGAGTAACTTCCTGCTGAACCAACAGAGCCAGTTGAACCGGCACCGTTAGCACTGTTAGTTTGTTCAGCGGCTTTCTTTGCTTCTTCTTCAAGTTTTTCTGTATCGATACCGAGTGATTCTTCGATTGCTTTATCAATTACATCATTCAAGTCGATATTCAATGATTGAACAACTTTGTCCAAATCGTCCATGGTTAAACTTGTCAAATCGCCATCGAATGCCATTGAATTTTGTAAGAATTCAAGTGCTTCATCACTATTTAATTCACCGTTTCCATCGGCATCTGCGACTTTTTGAACACCATCAATTTCTAAAAATGCTTTTACCATTTCAGCCAATGCTTTTTGATCAGCAGTTGCATTTTCATCAACAGCTGCAAGTGCATCATCTGATTTTAATAATTTTTCGATATCAATACTCTTCAAATCTTCAAGCGTTGCTGAGTCAAACGCCGAAACGTTTTGGTATTGATCATATTTATTGGCAGTTAAAAAACCAAAAGATGAACCTTCAAGAGCGATTTTCTTTAATAAAAAACTGTTAAAGTTTAAATTAGTCATTGTCCCAATCTTTCAATTTCACTTACCTACATAATGTATATCGGTGGAAAACCATGATTCTTTAGGCATTTTCACGTTTTTGTTTACATTTGTTAATATAAATTTTCTTTCTAAACTTTTTTTGAGTACAATCATAATTGATTATGAAGTTGAGATGCAATTATGAGAAATATACAACATTTAGCCGAAAAAATTAATAAATTAAAAAAGGAAAAGAATGCAGTAATTTTGGGACATTGTTATCAAAATGCGGAAATAGACTTAGTTGCTGATTTTGTGGGGGATTCACTCCAACTCAGCAGACAGGCTGCACAAACCGATGCAAAGATTATTGTTTTTGGCGGTGTATATTTCATGGCAGAAACTGCAAAAATTTTATCTCCTGAAAAAAAAGTTTTGCTCCCTAACATCGAATCAGGTTGCAGAATGGCAGACATGGTTGATTTAAAACAAATAAAAGAATTTAAGGAAATGTATCCGAATGTTCCTGTTGTTTGTTATGTAAATTCTTCGGCAGAAGTTAAGGCGGAAGCGGATATTTGTTGTACAAGTGCAAATGCAGTGCATGTTGTAAAATCAATGAATGTTCCGAAGGTACTTTTTGCCCCTGATAAATATTTAGGAACTTATGTTGGAAATCAACTTCCCGATGTGGAAGTCATAACATACCCCGGATATTGCCCTACACACTTGGGTATTTTGGTTGAAGATGTCGAAAAGGCAAAGGCTGAGCACCCTGAGGCAAAAGTTCTCGTTCACCCTGAATGTCACCAAGCGGTTACTGCATTTGCTGATTACATAGGCTCGACGACAGGAATTATGAAATATGCAAAAGAATCTGATGCAAAAGAATTTATTATTGTAACAGAAAAGGGCGTTGTCGACAGATTAACAAGAGATTATCTGGAAAAGAAATTTTATCTTGTTTGCAAACGAGCAGTTTGTCCGAACATGAAATTAAATACGCTTGAAGATGTTTTGAGAGTTCTTGAAACAGAAGAAAATGAAGTTTTTGTGGACGAAGAAATTGCTACAAAAGCCCGAAAAGCAATTGAAAGAATGGTTGCTGTAAATTAATTTTTGTTACAAAAATTCAATTTTCCAAAATAGGATTAAAGTTGCACCGTGAAATGTCGATGAAATAAAAGTACAAGTGTAGGTGAAAACATGGCAATTCAATTTGGAAATTTAACTAACAAGGTAAAGATTGACTCCTCACAGTTGAATGAAATTGCGAAAAACTCTTCGACACTCAAAAGTGCGAGTATTTTTGAAAACAACAACAGCAACGAGATTAACAATCTTTCTAACCAAGATTTAGAAACAATTATGAATTACTATGGTGGCAAAAATGCCGCTGAAGGTAAAAAAATTACGCCAAATGCTGATTCGATAGCAAAGTATGATACGAGCGAAATCGACGAAGCTTTTTCAGCAGACAAAGTATCATCACTTGTTTTAGATGCACTTGAAGAAGATATTGACGAAGAAAACGGTATGGTCAATATCAACAGGCAGTTTGACGAACGTGTTCAACAACAAGGCACGGGCGATTGCTATCTTTTAGCAACATTAAAATCCTTGTCTGAATCACCTCAAGGGCAAGAAATTATCAAAAATACAATTCAAGACAATAATGACGGTACTTACACCGTAAAATTCCCCGGAATTGAGCGTTCTTACACGTTTAACTCAGACCAAATCGAAGCCGCTGACAGTGCAACGATTGGTTCGAAAGACGGAACTATCGCAGGCTCGGGCATGGGTCGTTACTCAGAAGGGGACGACGATATCATGTTGATTGAACTTGCTTACGAACAGTTCCGTGAAGAAGCATACCACGGACAAATTCAGGGCAAGCCCGAATGGCCCGCTTATGTATTGCAATCGACAAGTGAAGCAAACTATAATGCAGGCAAGAGTGCACTTACGAGCGGAAACATGTCACAAGTTATGTTCCTCTTGACAGGTGAACATGCTGAATATGCAAGCGGTGACAAATCCGGCGAATATAGCCTTGTCCTGACCGTCAAAACTTTCATCACGTTTCATCATTCTCTCCTTTCCACGGCTCAGGTCTTTCGAACGGCATCCATGCAACGATATCGTCCCAGTCTCCGTTCCCTTCAAGACCGAATCCTATATCTACCTCACAAGTATCCTCCCAGACATATCCGCTCTTCGAACACACCCAGACTTCCTGCCCGTCCTCTGGCATGGGGCAATCGAACATGATGCCATCATAGTCTTCGCCGAACGTATATGCGTAGTGCTCTTCCCAATATCGCTTTTCTTCTTCGTCCATTGGTCGAGTTTTTACAGGAATCCACCTCGGCTCTGGCTGTGCGTTCTTAATTTCCTCGACAGTATTTCTGATTGCCTTTGTCCATCTGTGACAGCAATG
>OMSS01000088.1 GCA_900313795.1 uncultured bacterium
CCTCAAAACCGGCATTTTTGTCATACAAATAAATAAAATAAACTAAAGAATATTTAGGAACAAAAGCACTGAAATCGTTACAGTTCAAGAAGATTTTGTGTTCTCGTCCGTACAAAAGAAAAACTCTTTCCAAAATATACATACGTTTTTGGAATTGCTTGTTAGTGTCAACAACGTACATATCCATATTTTTAAGATTAAATAATGACAAAATCGGAGCAAAACAGCAAATTACCGTCAAAAATTTTATACTGTTGATTTTTATATTCGCAATAAGCCATCCGCAAATTGCTAAAGAAACATAAAACAAATATATTTTTGTCATTAAAATTATGCCGGAATGTTCAACCATAAGCATATTGTTATATAAACTGAAGAATATTAATAAAATCGGAAATATCAACGCTGATGCTAAAATTGACGTTTCGAACACAAATAGTCTTTTTTTCTCATCAGTTTTTGGCGCAAAAAATATTGCACACAACACCAAAAGAATTATTGCTAAAAATAACTCTGAGTTTCCAACAATAAAATTCTTAAAATAAAGACTCATATATTTCGGGAAAATAGCAACAATATCAGGTAATTTTAACCGTCCTATGTAATTTTGTGCCGAAGGAACAAAGAACATTAACAAATTGATGATTATTACAAAAAGATATATCAAAATAGATTTTTTGTGGTTTAAATTTTTGTTTACGAAAAAATAATGTAAAAAATAACCAAAAAACAACGCTGCACAAGTTACAAATCTTTGGAACTCATAGGAAGAAGCAACGCAAATAAATAACAGAAAAAGAACGATTTTTTGATAATAATTCTTTTTAGGTTCAAATATTTCAACCTGATTTTGTACATAAATTTTTTCACATTCCAAAAGGAATACAATCGAAAATACAGGCATAAAAATATACGCAAATGACCAACAATCATCAGTAATTATCCAATCAGCCCAACCGTTTATCATTAAAAATAAAAATGAAGGAAATATTAAAAATAACCATAAAATATTGAATTTTTTGTTTTTGAAATATTTTGAAAAGTTTGCCAAAAACGAAAATTGCAACAGGTACATTGCTAAAAATAAAATCAGCCTGTAATAACCGGAATACCAAACTTGAGGGTGAATTTTGAACAACTCAGGGAGATACCTTCCGCAAATACAGTTGAACATTGCAAGAATAAAACAGGTATGCTCATTTTTTGTAAAAGTTTCAAGAAAAGTAGACTCTCCCCACCACATAAAAGAAAGACAGTCTCCTTTGATAATTAAACCGTCATATAACGGAGAAAGAAGTTTAAAAATAAACAACCCCGTTAATATAAATAAAAATAAATTTAAAACTCCATACAAAAATTTTTTCATACAAAAATGTTATCACAAACCTCAGAATTATAAAATTTATTTGAGCAAAAATAGCAGCAACGGTGCAAAAATCGCTGTAATAATTCCGACCAAAACAAGTGCCAACGTACTCATTACGACCTGTTTTTCTCTTCCTGTTTCAAGGCATTTTGATGTTGCGATAACATGACATGTCGCACCCATTGAAAGCCCAATGGCAACATCGTTTTTGACCCTTATGAACTTCAAAATTTTATGACCTGTTAATGCCCCAAAAATCCCCGTCAAAGCAACAAAACACGCCGTCAACTCTGGAACACCGTGCAAACTTTTCGAAATTTCAACCGCAATCGGTGCAGTGACTGACTTAGGCAACATTGACAAAATAATTGTCGGATCTGTATGGCAAAATTTTCCAATCAAAAACGTCGTAAACAACGCCAACCCCATTGCCACGAAAAATGCAGTATAAATTATGCGTTTATTTTTGACAAGCATATTCAAATTTCGATACAACGGAAAACCAAGCGAAATTGTTGCAGGTATTAACAAAAATGTAAGCCAAGAAGCGGTTTCGTTATAAGTTTTATAATCGATATCGAAAATTTTTAAAATTAAAATCAAACAAATTCCTGTAACTAACAAAGGTGGAAAAGGCTTTATCAAAGGAAAATTTTTATATTTGTCAAAAATTTTAAACAAAACAACAGTCGAAACAATACCGAACGGATTAATCATCGTGATGACCTCTCATTCTGTGCAATCTGACCAATTTCACACCATATTCGACAAACAAACCCGTTCCTACAATCGTCGACGTCGTCGAGAACAAAACAACAAGACAAATTGCAAGCAAATTTTCCGTCAAAACGGATTTATAAAGCACAATTCCGACAATAAAAGGCACAAAAAGAACGGGCATATTTTTGAGCATAAAATCAACCGTGATTTTGACCCAATCTTCCTTGATAATCCCGACAGAAAGTCCCCACGCAAAAAGCACAAGTCCCAAAATCGCAGGCGGCAACTTAATTCCGGTCAATTTCAAAATAAAAAAACTGACATAATAAATCGCAAAAAGTATCGCCATTCCTAATAAAAATTTGAAAAACTTTCCAATCATAATTCAATTATATTACGCACAAAAACCATGCGAAAATCAAAGCAAATCAATCGGGCTGACATCGATTTTCAGCCGCAAATCATTCGGAAGTTTAACCGTTTTATAAAACTTCGAAAGCAAAGCGTGACCTTGTTTTTCGGCAAAATTTTTAATCAAAATTTCATACCGATATTCATTGTTGACTTTTTCATACGCACAAGGTGCAACCGCCCCAATAGAGAGTTTTTCAGTCAAGTTGTATTTTTCAGCAATCTTATTGAGTTGAGAAGAAATTTCACTTATCGATTGAAAAACTCGACCCTCATCAACGCCCGACACAATCAGGCGAATTACTTGGGAAAACGGTGGATAACCAAACTCCTTACGCATTTTGATTTCTTCATCGTAAAATTTTTGATAATTTTGCTCCTTCGCAGACTCAATGACCGAAAAATCAGGATTAAAAGTCTGAAAAACAACCGAACCGCCAAATCTTCCACGACCTGCACGTCCTGCAACCTGCGTCAAAAGTTGAAATCCTCTCTCGGACGAGCGAAAATCAGGGAAAACAAACGAACCGTCTGAATTTATTACCCCAACAAGCGTCACGTTCTCATTGTCCAAACCCTTTGCACTCATCGACGTTCCAATCAAAATGTCAACATTTCCATTCTCAAATTCGTTCAACATCTCTGCATAGGCGTTTTTTCGGCTCATATTGTCAGAATCAAATCTTTTAATTCTTGCATCAGGAAATAATTTTTGTGCGATTTCTTCAACCCTTTCAGTTCCTGTACCAGAGAACTTAAACTCCAAAGAACCGCACGACGGGCAACTTTCAGGTACTTCCGTCTGATAATCACACCAATGACATCTGAAAGTATTGGATTTTTTGTGAAAAACCAATGGTACGGTACAATGCGGGCAGGTCAGAATTTCTCCGCAAGACGGACATTGAATTTTTGTCGAAAAGCCCAATCTGTTCATCAAAAGTATCGTTTGCTTTCCATTTTCGAGGTTTTCCTCAATTTTTCTTATCAAATAATTTGAAAATTGACGCTGCCCCTTCGAAGAATACTCCTCTTTCATATCGACAATCGAAACAGGTGCAAGCGGCACATTGTTAAAACGCTCCTTCAACTCAAACAGATTTCCGCTTTCAACCGCACGAAAATAACTGCAAACATCAGGCGTAGCAGAGCCTTTTACAATCGTTGCACCATTAATTTTCGCCAATTTTTCAGCAACCTCACAAGCATTGTAATAAGGAGGCGGAGCGGTCTGTTTATAAGAACTTTCATGCTCTTCATCTATCACAATCAAGCCAATATTTTTTAAAGGAGCAAACACCGCAGACCTTGCACCCACAAGGATTTTGACCTTATTTTGTTTCATTCTTTGGCGAATATCAAATTTTTCCCCATCAGAAATCGAACTGTGCCAAATTGCCACATTTTCAAGCCCAAACCGAAGTGCAGTTTTCTTTGTCAACATTGAAGCAATGGCAATTTCAGGAGCAAGAAAAAGAACATTTTTGCCCTCATCAATAACTTTTTTCATAAGTGAAAAATATAGTTCCGTCTTACCTGAAGCAGTGACCCCATGCACCAAAATCGGTTCGGTTTGGCGGTTTTCGATTTTTTGTGAAATTTTTTCAAAAACAAATTTTTGCTCCTCTGACAATTCAGGAAAATCCGTCATTTTTTCATTTGAATAAATTTCAAGTGGATTTCGGTAAATATTTTTTTCAAGAATTTCAACCAAGCCCTCTACCTGAGCCTTTTTCAGGGTTGGCAATGTCGTGTGAGCAATTTTTAAAAATTCCGACAACAAAAACTCGTTTTCAATCTCAAAATCTTTCAAAAACTTCGAAAAAGTCTTATTTTCTGTAGATTTTGATAATATTTTGACATATTTTTGCGTTTTTTCTCTAATTTTTGGTTCTTCAGAAATATTTTCTGACTTAATAAGTCCCAATGTTTTCAATTTTCTCATTGCACGAGAAAATTTTTCTCTTGAAAGTTGAACTTTTCTTTTCAGAGTCACATCAGATGTTGGCTCATCAAACTCAAGCGTATCAAGAATTTTTCGCTCATTTTCATTCAAATTTCCGTCACAATCCCGAACGATTTTTGTAATTTTCGTTTTAAACTTTCCAAACAACTTTGATGCGGCGGCAACCTGAATGACGGAGTTTAAGTCGCAAACGTAGTATTTAGCCGTCCAAAGCAAAAGTTGCATATATTCAGGCGTAAAAGCAACATCGTCGTCTAAAACATCTAAAATCGGTTTAACCTTAAAATCTCCGTCCAATGTATCTGAAAATCCAACGACGAAACCATTTACGGCATTTTTAACACCAAAAGGCACGACAACCGGAGAACCATATTTAATTTTTTCTCTCAAATCGTCGGGGATTGAGTAACTGAAAGATTTTGTGCCCAATCCATTCACGTCAGCAATAACAAGGGCATATTTTTTCAATATGCCCTTATCATCAACATTTTCAACCTTTTGAGTTGCATCAGTCATTAAACGTCTGCTTCCTCAGGTGTCAAAAGTTCTTCAATCGCAACGTCAACCGCATCTTTCAACGTCATAAGAGCGTCTGGTGCAAACGTAACGCCTTTCTTAGTCGGGAGCCAAGTTTGACCGTCATCAGTTGTATAAAAAATTCTCATATTGAGATAACTTTTACCTCTGTAATGACTAATTGAAATTTGTAATTGTTCTGTTGCACTTCTTGCAATGGTTGCAAGGATTTTTGATTCATCTGCCATTTATGGTTTTCTCCTTATAATCCGATAGTTTCAGCATAATTCGGGATTACAAACGGAACATTGTTTGCATCTTTGTCGGTAAATTCTTGGTAAATTACCGCCGATTTAGCTTTTGCATTGTCATAATATGCTTTGTCGATGTATTTCAAGTAAGTATCGTTCAAGTCGCCGGAATAGTTACCCAAAATCTTCGCAAAGTGCAAAATGTTTGCCTTATCTGAACCTGCACCGTAAGCTTTAGTTTTTGCATCAGTGCCTGAAGGTCTGATTTCAATGTATTTGTCATCAAACAACAAGTATGTTCCATCACCTACGAACAAAACATCTTTGAGATTTGAGAAATCGAGTTCGTCACCGAAAGTAGAAACGAAGATTTCTCTTGCGTTATCAACAGTGATTTTGCCTTCACGTTTT
>OMSS01000052.1 GCA_900313795.1 uncultured bacterium
GTCGAAACCCACCGTTTTCATTAATGAAAATTATAATTTTTAACCTTCGTATTTTTTGAAGAGCAATACTGCATTACATCCGCCGAAACCGAAGGAGTTGTTCATAGCAACTTTAACTTCGTGTTTTCTTGCTTTATTCGGGACATAATCGAGGTTAGCGACTTCTTCGTCTTGGTTTTCAAGATTAATCGTCGGAGGGATAATGCCGTCGTTGATTGTCTTGATACAAACGATAGATTCAATGCTACCTGCTGCACCAATCATGTGACCAGTCATTGATTTTGTCGAACTTACAAGAAGATTTTTGTTGGTATCTTTATCACCAAAAATTCTTGCAACGGTGTTTGATTCAGCAATATCTCCGATGTGGGTGCTTGTGCCGTGCATGTTGATGTATTGAACATCTTCAACCGACAAATTAGCGTCTTTAAGTGCATTTCTGACTGCGAGTTCTGCACCTTTTCCTTCCGGATCAGGAGGAACAGCATCATAAGCATCGCAACTTTGACCATAACCGACAATTTCAGCGTAAATCTTTGCACCACGAGCCTTAGCGTGTTCAAGTTCTTCCAAAACCAAAAGTCCTGCACCTTCGCCCATTACAAAACCGTCACGGTCTTTATCATAAGGTCTTGATGCTCTTTGTGGTTCGTCATTGCGTTTTGACAATGTTCTTGCTGCAGAGAAAGAACCAATACCGAGGTTACAAATGATTGCTTCTTCGCCACCAGCGACCATAACATCTGCATCACCGTATTGGATTGATCTTGCAGCATCACCGATACTGTGTGCACCAGTTGCACATGCTGAAACAACCGCTTTATTAAGACCTCTCAAGCCAAAGTGCATTGCAATTCTGCCCGAGCCCATATTGCAAATCAACATAGGAACAGTGAAAGGAGAACATTTATTGAAGCCTTTTTGGAGCATGGCTGTATGATTTTTTTCAATCGACATAAATCCGCCTGCACCAGAACCGGCAATAACGCCAATTCTCGTCAAGTCTTCTTTTTCCAAATCAAGAGCTGAATCCTTCATTGCCTCAATAGATGCAACAACTGCAAACTGGATAAATCTATCCATTCTTTTGCAATCTTTAGCGTCGATAAATTCCTCAGGCTTGAAATCAGGGACTTCTGCTCCAATTTTAACAACGTGATCTTCTGGATTAACGTTTTGAAAAACTCTAACTCCGCTATTTCCCTCAATCAAGTTTTCCCATAACTTATCTACTCCGATACCGAAAGGAGAAACTGCTCCCATTCCGGTAACAACGACTCGTCTTTTTGTCATATAAACCGCCTTACGTATTCATTATAATATCTGAATTTTATTAAGAGTTTGCTTCGATGTAGTTTACTGCATCTTGAACTGTTGCAATTTTTTCTGCTTCTTCATCAGGGATTTCGCAACCGAATTCTTCTTCAAATGCCATTACCAATTCAACTGTATCCAAAGAATCTGCACCCAAATCAGCCGTGAAACTTGCTTCAGGAGTAACTAAGCTTTCTTCAACGCTTAATTGTTCTACTACAACTTTTTTAACTCTGTCAAAAACTGTGCTCATTTTGTTTTCCTCATTTTTTACTATTAGATTTATTACTTAGTTATATGTATATTATACTTGCTAAATCAAACCATGCAAATATATTTACAAAATTTATTATACTTAAACCACAAGTCCGCCGTCAACACCTATAACTTGACCAGTGATATAAGTTCCGTCAATAGCCAAGAATTTAGCCGTTTTCGCAATATCTTCGGGTTCGCCCAATCGCTTCAACGGAATGTGTTCCGCAAATTTTTCCGGGTCTAAACCTTTTGTCATGTCTGTATTAATAAACCCTGGTGCGATTGCGTTTACACGGATATTTCTCGATGCAAGTTCCTTCGCCAAAGATTTTGTCATGCCAATCAAACCTGCTTTTGCAGCAGAATAATTTGCTTGACCGGCATTGCCCATAACGCCTACTATACTTGACATATTGATAATGCTGCCTGAACGTTGTTTCATCATCAACTTAACAACCGGTTTTGAAACGTTATAAACACCTGTCAAATTCGTATTGATTACTGCATTCCAATCAGCAGAGTTCATTCTCAAGAACAAATTGTCTCTCGTAATACCAGCATTGTTAACCAAAACGTCAATTCTGCCATACTTTTCAATAACACTTGCAACGCCTGCGTTAACTTCTTCTTCGTTTGAAATATCAAACTTATAAGCAGAAGCATCAGCACCCATTGCTTTTAATTCTTCTACTGTCTTGTTAGCGGCTTCTTCATTACCTGCATAAACAATCGCAACGTCAAAATCTGCTTTTGCAAATTCAATTGCACATGCCTTGCCGATTCCTCTTGAACCGCCGGTTATTAATGCAACTTTCTTTTCACCCATTTTATTCTCCTTGTTTTAACTCGTTTACTGTTTCTTCAAGCGAAGCAACGTCGTAAACATTATAAGTCTTAACTTCGGCATTAATTTTTTTATTCAAACCTGCCAAGACCTTGCCTGCACCAAGTTCAACAAAAGTCGTAATGCCTTCATTTATCATTCCGTTTATCGTTTCTGTCCAATGCACTGACGAGCGGATTTGAGTAGGAACTCTTTTCTTCAACTCCTCACCGTCCGTTATCGGCATGCCATCAACATTTTCATAAACAGGAATTTCAGCATTTTTAAAATTATAATCTTTTACAAAATCTGCAAATTTTTCAGAAGCAGATGCCATAAGTTCAGAGTGGAATGCTCCTGAAACCGCAAGCGGGATAACTCTCTTAGCCCCTTTTGCCTTCAAAATATCAACAGATTTTTCAATCAATTCCTTCTCGCCCGTAATAACAGTTTGAGCTGGAGAATTGTAGTTTGCAACAGAAATTACGCCCTCATTTTGAAGTTCTTTCAAGCCTTCCAAAATTTCATCAGAAGTAAGTCCGATAACCGCTGCCATAGAGCCGTTTGTTGCATTAGCAGCATCGTTCATCAACTCTGCTCGCTTACCAGTAATCGCAATAGCGTCGCCCATATCAAGAACACCTGCCGTATACAAAGCTCCATATTCTCCAAGGCTATGACCAGCCGTTGCAACAGGGACAATATCAATTTCTGATTTCAATGCCTCAAGGAATGCCAATGATGTCGCCAAAATCGCAGGTTGCGAATTTTTTGTCATCTTCAACTCCTCATCTGTTCCATTGAAACAAATTTCAGAAATCTTAAAACCTAAAACTTTGTCAGCAGTTTCAAAAACTTTTTTCGCCACATCATATTTTTCATATAAATCTTTGCCCATGCCCGAAACTTGTGAACCTTGTCCGGGGAACAAAAAAGCAATTTTTTTCATTATGCAATTCCCTTTCTTAATTTTACGATTGCATTTCCGCAAGTCATACCCGCACCAAATCCCGTCAAAAACGCAGTGCATGGCAATTTAATTTTACCGTCTTGAATTGCTTCCGTCATAGCAATCGGAACAGAAGCAGCCGAGGTATTTCCGTATTTTTGAATATTTACGATAACTCTATCTTTATTGAAACCGATTCTTTCAGTCAAAGCATCGGTTATCCTCAAATTTGCCTGATGAGGGATAAAATAATCAATCTCATCGGCTGTCATATTGGCATTTTCCAAGGTTTTATTAATTTTTTCCGGCAAATAAGTCATGACAAATTTATAAACATCACGACCAGCCATGTGAATGTGCAACGGTCTTTCCTTATTTGGCTCAGCAAGTGGACAATTTTTTCCAGAAATTTCAAGAGAAATATAATCTCCCAACTTACCCATCGCCGTCAAATCAATTTCGACAATATCATCAACACCGTCAACAGAGGGTTCTAACAACATTGCACCTGCACCATCACCGAAAATGCAACAAACGCTTCTATCTGTCCAATCAACAAATTTCGAATTAGCGTCTGTCATAACAAGCAAAACTTTTTTATACATTCCGCACGAAATATACGCTTTTGCAATACTCATCACATAAATCAATCCCGAGCATGCCGCTGTAACATCGAACGCAACCGCATTATCTGCACCAATTTGTGCCTGAATTTCGCACGCAACAGACGGATAAGCCTTTGCTGGAATTGATGTTGCGGAAATAATTAAATCAATATCTAAAGGATTCACCTTGGTGTGCGACAAAACATTGTTTGCCGCATTTACACCAAGAAAAACCGAATTTTCCTCTCCTGAAACTACACGTCGCTCTTCAATTCCCGTTCTGGTTCGTATCCATTCGTCGCTCGTTTCAACCAAAGTTGAAATATCATCATTCGTTACTACTGTTTCGGGAACATAAAATCCGACCCCCGAAATCATAACAGGAATGTTATTAGGCATAATGTGTGTTTCCGCTTTTGTCTAATTTTCTATCGTAGCTTTATAAAAAGCATCAATCTTTTTGTTAACTTCTTTTTCAACAGCCTCTTTTGCAACTCGAATTGCATTCTTAATCGCATAAGCCGTCGAACGTCCGTGACAAATTACCGTGATACCTTTTACTCCGAGTAACAATTGTCCGCCAAATTCTTCATAGTTGATACGTTTATAAATCTTCTTCATAAACGGTTTAGCCAACGCTCCAATTACTGAAGAAATGATGTTTTCGGTAAATTGTTCCTTAATCATAAAGAACAACATTGATGAAGCACCTTCGATAGTCTTGAGTGCAACGTTTCCAACAAATCCGTCACAAACGATTACATCACAATTTCCAAGGAATACTTCCTTACCTTCAACATTTCCTATAAAGTTCAACTGTTCTTTCTTTTGTTCAAACATTTGATAAGCAACGTTTACAAGTTCGTTACCCTTTCCTCTTTCTTCACCGATGTTCAAAACACCGATACGAGGATTTTCGATTCCCAAAATCGTCTTTGAGTAAATTGAACCCATAATTCCGAATTGGAACAACATTTCAGGTGTTGAACTTGCGTTCGCACCACCGTCAATGACAACTACGGGCTTCTTCATTGAGGGCAATGTCAAGCAAATAGCAGGTCTTTCGATGCCAGGTAATCTTCCCAAACCAAACAAACTCGATGCCATTGCCGCACCTGTTGAACCTGCTGCAACTACTGCATCTGAACTTCCAGTCGCAACCGCTTTTACAGCAAGTACGATTGAAGAGTTTTTCTTACGTCTGATTGCTTGTCCAGGGGCTTCTCCCATCTCAATTGTTTCACTTGCGTGAGTAATTTTGATATCAAGTTTTTCAGGATTGATTTTAATTCGTCTCGGCTTAAACATGCCACTGCCTGTGAACACAATACCTTCTTGCTTAATTCTATCGAGTTCAGCAAGAATTTTATCTTCACGACCGACTAATTCAATCGGGACATCATATTCATAAGCACCCCATACGGCACCTTCGACAATCGCTCTGGGGGCATAATCTCCACCCATTGCGTCTACTGCTATTCTTGTCATTCTTCCTCAAATTCTGTTAAATAAAATATCTGACTATTCTTCTGTCTTTGCTGCTACTGCTTTTTTGCTTGCAACTTGACCTTTGTATTGACCGCATTCGGGGCATACAGTGTGTGTCGGGATTGTTGCACCGCAGTTTGAGCATGTTGTTACTGCAGGAATAGTTGCTTTCCAGTTTGCTCTTCTGTGTCCTTGTGCTGATGCACCTGTTCTCTTCTTAGGAACTGCCATTTTAATTTTCCTTTTCTGTTTTAATTGTCTTAAATACTTCTAATCTTGGGTCTTGAATTTCTGTCTTAATATATTTATTAATTTCTTCATCACCCATACAATTTATATCACAAACAAGTTTATTTGGCACAGATAATATTAAGGATTGATACATTAAGTCCGTCAAATCAATCTCGCCTGCACCGTTTAAGTCGATTGCAAAAAAGTTATCTTTTATCTCCGTCTCGTCCTTATACTCGTCGTACAACGTATGCTCTGCGTACGTTTCGTCCACATCGGCATGTGCTTCGTAGATAAAATTTTTCAAGCAATTATCACAAACTGCATTGATTTTCGCATCTACATATCCCTTAACATTTATAAACCCACCGCCAAGTCTTTTCACAACAAAATGTGCCTTCGCAGGTTCAGCAAGGTCTATTCCGTCCGGAGTATCCTCAAAATCGAACTCTAACAAGTCGTCTTTTGATTGTTCTAATTCTTCAATAGTAACTTTCATATTAATATTCTATTTTTTATGCAAACATTTTGTCAATTATTTAAAATTTTGCAAAAAAAACGACCTCTTTTTGAAGTCGTTTTTCTCTAAAACTTTTTTTAATCTTATCCTGCATACTTCGGAGTAGAAGAAGCAACTGCATTTGCCAAAGATTCATTAACACCTTGTTCTTCTGCCTCAATTTGTGAAATTTGCGTCTTAATACAAGCTAATCTGATGTCCAAATTTTTATCCATCGAAACTAACATTTCACGATACATTTGCAAATAAGTAACGTTAGGGATAATGCCGCCGTCTTGTGGAGTATTTTCTGCTTGCTTTTTCATCGCATCTTCCATTTTTTGAAGATTAGCAATTCGCTGCGTCAAATCAGTCTTTCGATTTTGGATATTCATCGTTTCGTAATTCAACTGATTTTTTCTTGCAGTGTTTCTCAAACTTCTTGCAAATAAAAGTGCGTAACCCATTTATAACCTACCTTGTTTCGTTTAACGTTCTGCCTTTCAAAAATACGTGCTCGTTATTCTGTGCAATTAATTTCTGCATTTGATCGAGTTTATATTTTTGGTAATTTACACGATATTTCGCCATTTTCATCTTCTTGCCGATAGTTAAAAAATCTTTCAACTGTGCGACAATTGTTGCTGTAAAAGCCTTAATAGGATTATTTCTGTCCAAATATGCTCTCGAAAATTGCAAATAATTTCTGAACCTTTGGATATATAACGCTATTATCTTTGAACTCATTCGGCGATTGTATCCTTTCTAAAACAATCAATGAAAATTTTTTGTTATTATTTACATCTTTTGTTTCAATTTTTGAACGTCAAGGCATACCTTAACACTCCACATGCTAATATTGCCCGTTTTTTCAACTTTTCATTAATTATCTGATTTCATATTAACATAAGTTTACAAAAATAAAAAGTACAAACCGAAATTTGTACTTTTTTATTTACAAAATTAATAAATTAACTAAAAAGTAAATCCGTCTTTTTTCAATCTCGAAATTACTTCTTTCAAGTTTTCTTCAGTTGTTACAGCGGAAATTCTGAACCAACCTTCGCCATATTTACCGAATGCACTTCCCGGGACGAAAACAACGCCTGAAGTTTCTAAAACGGCAGAAGTAAATTCTTCTGAAGATTTATATCTCGGCGGAATAGGCAACCACAAGTAGAATGTGGCTTTCGGAATATTCAAGTTATCAATATCCCAACCTAATTTCTTGAAGCCATCTGTCAAAATATTTTGTTTTTTCTCAAAACTTTTTGCAGATTCGTCAATATAATCATCGCCTTCTTTACTGTTAATAACCTCAGCACAAGCGTATTGTAAGGGTTTAAAGATACCTGAGTCGATTGTTGATTTGATTTTTCCAAGCATACCGACGAGTTCTTGATTACCGCATGCCCAGCCGACTCTCCAGCCTGTCATTGCATAAGATTTTGAGAAACTGAAAAATTCAATCGTAACATCTTTTGCACCTTCACAAGTCAATGCACTGACGGGTCTTTCCGTACCAACAAAGCCCATATCGATGTATGCAGCATCGCTCATCAAGATAATTTTGTGATTTTTACAAAAATCTACCGCTTTTTGCAAATATTCCTTCGTACAAGTCGCACCGAGCGGGTTATTCGGGTAATTCAAAATTACAGCCTTAACTTTTTTCGAATCAAAACCCTCTTTTTCCATATTCGCATAAACTGTATCCAAATCGGGCATGTAGTTGTTTTCCTTCGTCAAAGGAATCGGATATGCACGACCGCCAGAAACTTCAATCATTTGTGAATATGAAGCATATCCGGGGTCAGGAACCATAATAATATCTTTATTTTCAACTACTGTTGTCGGGTTGCAAAGTTCTCTGATAAAATTAGCGATACCTTCTTTTGAACCGATAAGCGAGTGAATTTCGGTCTTTTCAAGTTCGACGCCGTATCTTTTCTTCATTCTTTCTTGAATAGCGTTCGTCAAAAACATTTCACCTTTCGGAGAAGAATATGTGTGCATACCTTCTTTATATATAGCCTCATTCAACTTGTCCAAAGCAAACTTTGGCGGCATTTGAACGGGAGCACCCATTGATAAAGAAATCGGGCTTCTGCCTTTTTCCTTCAACATCGGGGTCAATTCAGCCGTTCTTTGTTTAATTCTAAACATAATATATGTTTCAAGCGATTGAACGTAATCGTTAAATAATTCTTTCATTTTATAATCCTTCCGACTGGTAAGCCCAGGCATTGTGGTTATGAATACTTTCGAAAGCTTCAATTTCAGTCTCGAAACTTTGTATTCTCGTGTCCTCTCTGAGTTTAAGAACCACATCACGCAAAATATCTTCAACGAATTTTGGATTATTATACGCAGCCTCGGTTACAAACTTTTCGTCACTTCTTTTCAAAATCGTATATAGTGGTATAGATGCACAATCTTCCACCATTTTGATAATATCTTCCGGCCAAATATTTTCATTTTGCCTGTCATAATTGACTTTCAATTTCACCATAGCACGCTGATTGTGAGCAGAATACTCCGAAATCTCCTTAGAACAAGGACAAAGCGTCGCCACTGGAACTTTTACGCCAAGCGTAAACTTGTAATCATCACCGTTTAAATTTCCCTCAAACGAA
This sequence comes from uncultured bacterium, assembly GCA_900313795.1. Classification (GTDB taxonomy): domain Bacteria; phylum Cyanobacteriota; class Vampirovibrionia; order Gastranaerophilales; family Gastranaerophilaceae; genus RUG841. The sequence goes on from OMSS01000052.1 coordinate 8,804, forward strand.
CAGTCGTAAGCCAAAGGAAACGACAACTTTGTCACAGGTGATTTTTTCTCAATAAAATACTGAAAGGAAAATTTTGCATTTGCACTTTCAGCCTTCAAAACTTTTTTTATATCTGCAAGCAAACACTCGATATGCTCTGACGAAAAATCCTTCATTCTATACAAGTTCAACACTTCCACAAAACGTGACATGTGCGTTCCCTTATACATTCTCGGTAGAGCAACACTCATTCTAACTTTTGCAGAAAC
>OMSS01000115.1 GCA_900313795.1 uncultured bacterium
TAGCGGTGACAATACTCGGAGGATGACCTCCCGGAAAGATAACTCGTTGCCGGATCCAAATTTAGAAGGACTGAATCAGAAATGGTTCAGTCTTTTTTTTTACCTTTTTCTGCTTCCCCCCACTTGAAGTACCTGACATCTCGTCATACTTAGGCTTTAGCCGAAGTATCTATTTTCAATAGGATTTTTCCAAGATTTTTAGTCTTTTACAAAATTTCCGTCGACTTTAGTCGACTAGAAACTTATTGTCACTGCGAGTGTCGGAGTGGCAGTCCAGATTTTATTCAATTCCCTCTAAAACACTAAATTGCTTCACTTCGTTTGCTATGACGTATTGCTGCTGTCGAAAATCCTTGATTTTGTTTAACAAAAAATCGAAAGATTAAGAAAAATATCGTTTTTTGAAAAAATATATTTCAAAAAGGCAATTATAAAAAATCAGTTGTTTTAACAGGGCAGAGGTAAGTGAAATGACAGATGTATTGAATTTAAGAGCACACCATTTATTGTGCCTTCCAGGCTACGAAGGCAAGGGTTACGACGGTGCACACAAAACAAGTTGGGACACTATTTCAGAACAGTTAAAAGAACATCCTGATACTTTTGTCAGAATTGTTGATGGGCAAGATGATTTATGCAAAAATTGCCCCAATGCTCGTGGAGAGAACGGTATCAAGTGTAATAAAGGATTTCTTGCTCAACTCGATGAAAAAGTTAAAGACATGATGTTTTTGAAAACAGGATTGGTTTTAACTTGGCAACAACTTATGGAACGAGTCAATTTTATTATGAATCCCGACAATCACAAGGAATTGTGCGGTAATTGTGAATGGCGAAGAGCAGGTATGTGCGAACATACCTTCGACAAGGCTGCTTAAATTTTGATTCCCAAAATTATCGGCAACTCATTTTATTGCCAATGACGTTTTGATTTAGTTACGATGTTTTGTTTCTATCGGACCATTTGCTTTGTGAACGGGAAATATTTATCCATCAAGTCCATTGCGGTATTTGCGGCATAAAATTTTTCCAAAAGTGAAATTTGCATATCCGATAATTTATGTGCCGAAATTAAAGCCGATAACGCATCTTTGCATTTCTCGATGTCCTCGGGATTGATACAGCATTGAAGCAGCCAGCCCCAAATCATTCGGATAACTTCGACAATCAAAGAATCGTGCGGCGAAACTGATAAGTTCTGATATTGTGGGTATTTTTCTCTAATTTCATCTCTTGCCGTGCTGATATACAATTTGTAGTTGTAATCTCCTCGGATTGTGTCAATTCTCTTGTCCAACGAGGTACAAATCTCACTGATATCTGCTTGCAAATTTCTGACATTTTTTTGAAAACAAATAGTTTCTTTTTTCGACAACGAACGATGATGATGAGTTTTAGGTGGGAAGTCATCAAGTTTTATGTTGTTTTTAAAAGAATTCTTTTTGTGAAACTGTAAAACAACACACTTCTTTTCACCATCTTGTGCTTTTGAGTCATTTTTTTGTGATTCAAAATCCAAAATTTTCTCCTTTTTAATTTTTAAAATGAAACCATTATTTTTTGATTTTTGACTTATGTAGGTCAAAAATTCTTTATTTATTATAAAGCAACATTATCAATATTGCAAATAACTAAAGTTTCCTATAAATAGACAAAATAACCTATAGATTAGTGTAAAAAGTACAATATATCCGGGTTTGCTTTTGAAAAAAAAGGGGTTATAAAAAAAACTAATTGTTGAGCCATTTTTCCTGAAAAACTTCTATTTTTCATGTTAATTTTCATACTTACAAGGCATGTTAACTTTTGTTAAAATAAAAAATAATCCTTCTGCTGTATGTTTGGCGGAAAATCTAAAAACCTTGCTAATACTGCGTTTTCGTACTGGGTTATTTGGAGAAATTTTGGTTAATAAAACTTCATAAATTTGGCAAAAATAGACAATAAAAATTTTTTTCGGAACTTAAATTTAACACAAGTGTGTTAAAAAAATAATTCGGAGTTGTAATAGATGAAAATTAATTCGGTTTCTCAAGTAAGTTTCGGTAACGCATTATCGACTCGCCAAGAACAAGACCAAAAGGCATTAATAAAAGAAGTCAGGCATGCATTAGGACATGATGACGCTATTTCTGTTGGCAAAATTTATGCCGCAGGCAATCCTTCAGCAGAAGGACAAGATACTGGTGTTGGCAAAATTAATTCACAAGAAACAGTCAGAATGTGTGAATTGTTGCAAGTTTACGCTGGTGCAAATGCTATTAAAAGTTTTCCCGCAGGTCAATTAGGTTCACGTCCTGCATACACAGATCAAGGTTATTATGGTGCTTATCAACGTTCTGCAATGACTTTGGGCGAAGATAATATCAATGTTTTCAATCTTACAAAACCTGAATATGGTTCAATTCTTCCTGAATCAGAAGCGAAGAAAATGGCTGACCGTCACGAAGCAAGTGGTGTTGGTCAAAACAAAATCGATTACGCAAACGAACTTAACAGACAAGACCCCGAAAATTATCCTATCAATGAACCTTTGAAGGTTGCATTTAAGAACTTCAAAGAAATGGAAGCAACTCCTGAACTTTCAAAATTGAGAAACGAATTTGAAGCATATAAAGTTCAAAAAGAACCTGTTGATATTGATGATATTCAAACAAGAGCAGCACTTTTCCCGACATTGAGAAAAGAAAACAAACTTGATTTCTTCAAAGGCTTCGACAAAGATCCTGCTGTAAGAGCACAAAAGATGCCTGAATTTGAGCAAATGAAGAAAGACCATGCTGATGAAATCGAATTCTTCAAGTTCAAACAATTCATTGCAGAAAAAGAAGTTGCAGCAGCGAAGAAAGAATTGAATGACAAGGGAATGGACTTGTTTGTTGATATGGCAATCGGTTTCTCTTGGGCAGAAGAATGTATGTACCCTGATGCGTTCCTTGATGGAAACAATGGCAACAAAGCATCATTAGGCTGGGGACTTCCTGTTCTTGATGTTGAATCTTTGACGCAAAAAGATGATTCACCTGCTCACAAACTTTTGAAAGATAAAACTGCACTCAATTTGATGAGAGCAGATGGTATCAGATTTGATGTAGGTTGGTCTTATGCAAAACCGTTATTCGACAAAGGAAACGGTATGCAACACCTTGATGCAACTTCAAAAATTATCAAAATGTTTGAAGATACTGCAACTGAAATCAAGGGTGAAGATTTCGACCAAAGAAAATTGGTTTATGAATTTGATGCAAACAGCACAGATTTCGATTTAATCAGAGACAACAAAGTTCTTCAAGAAATGAAGGGTATGGTTGTTTTGACAATGGTTGAAGAAAGAAACGACGCTCAAAACATCGGCTGGAAGAACACAAGTTTCTTGAAAGAACAAGTAGGTTTGACAGATGATAAGATGTTAATCGGTACAAACAATCACGACAGAGAAAGCGTTATTGAGTGTGCTGAAACACCTCAAATCAGAGAAGAAAACGTTGGTGCGTTGATGAGAGTATTCAACACTTCAGATTGGACTCTTTTCAAAGATAACAACAACGTTAACGAAAACAATAGAAAATTCACTTTGGGTAAATTTGGTGAATGTTTCAACGTTAAAAACCAATTCACGTTCTACAACGACGTACTCGGCAGACGTGACAAGGTTGATACACACTGGAAGAACCCTGTTCAAGACGAATACAGATGCAGACTTGAAAGAAATTATGAAGAAAACTACCACAGAGCAGTACAAGACGGATATGGCTTGAACTTGATGGATACATATAGATTTATCATGGAACGTAGAGGACTTGATAAAACAATGCCAGAATTATTCAATAAAGTTAAGGCATACGGTGCATACTTGGCTGAAAAGGGCGGTATCTTCACAAGAGAACAAGCCGATGAAATCGAAGCAAAAGAAGGCTATAAGAAAATCGGTTAATTAAATACCAAAAACAAAAAGACTCCGTAAGGGGTCTTTTTTTATGAGTTTGTGGGATTAACCTCGGGCAACTAAAGACGTCATTTTGAACCACAAATGGCGACTTTGGAAAACCACGTTATCTATTATTTTCTATCAAATTTTTAAATCCTATTCCTTCGCTATAAAGTTCGACGGGCATGTTGAGATTTTGGGCTTTATTTTCTGCATAGAGGAGCAAATCGTATATTTTTTTTGCCATATCCGAGTGGACAAGAGTGTTTTCGGGGGTATCGCTCGACCAATTTTTTTCGACAGAAAAAGATACCGCCTCGAGTTCGTTTTTCAAAACACAATCAAAAAAGTCATCGAGGTCTTTTTTTGTGTCGTTGATGTTTGGAATTAAGATATATTTGGCTTTGACATTTTTTTTGTTTGAGGCAGATTGAGCGTATTTTTTCAGATTTTGCCAAACTTTTTCGAAACAATCTACTCGTT
>OMSS01000151.1 GCA_900313795.1 uncultured bacterium
TGTTCAAATTTAAGGTTTTCTTCGCGTTTTTCAGCTACGATTTTCGCAGCTTCGTCAAGGTAATTTCCGTACATTTTCTATCCTCCGTCTTACTTTTCGATTTCGCGTGTGTTGTAAAGTTCCTTGATTTTGTCAGCGAGGACACTGCTTCTTGCGGCGATTGCATCTGCTCGTTTGTAGGCTTTTTTCAGAGTGGGTGCGAAGAATTTTTTGTATAAAGGCTTTGTAAGCACTGTTATGTCTGAATTGTGGACAGATGCGACGTATGGAATTCCAGCACATTTGCCGATTAATTTCATTGCAAGCATTGAGCCTGATGGCATGTGGCTGATTACGAGGTTGTAATTGCCGATTGCAAAGTCTTTCGGGAGTTTTTTTGTTACGTCGAAAAGAAACGGCGTCAGGTAATTCACGTTTATAATTTGGATATTATCTTCGTAATAAATTCCGTCCTTGAAGATTTTTTTGTGCCTGATTTTTGTGTTGAGCAAAAAGTTTGGTCTAATGACATCGACTATGTGTCCTGCTTGTTGCCAATACTTTGCAAAATCTTTGATAACGAGCGGTTCGCCGCTGTTTTCTATCGGGTACAAATCAGTAATTAATAAAATTCTCATAATTTTTCCATGCTTTTTATATAATTCTATTATAGTATAATTATTTTATGAAAGAACTTAATATTAAAAATTATGCACATATCGGGGACGCTTTTTGGGAACTTTTTGTTCGTGAGCGGACGATTTTTATGACAGAAAATCTCAAAAAGTTGCACGAGATAACGGTTTCGTTTGTTAATGCATCGTTTCAGAGTGAACTTTTGGAAAAGTTAAAAGAACATTTGACAGAAGATGAACTTGAACTTGTAAGACGTGCTGGAAATATCAAAACTTCTACTGTCAGAAGGATTAACAGGAATTTGCATAGGACAGCAACTGAGTTTGAAGTTTTAATCGGGTATTGCTATTTGCACGATAAGGCAAGATTGAAGGAACTTTTAGATATCGTAGAAAAATATATTACGATTGAATAGTTATTTTTCGTTACATTTGTTTTACTTTTTTGTATGTGTGTGTTATTATTTTGGTATCCAAAGAGGAAACGGCTTGCCGTTTCTTTTTTTATTCTTTACGGATTTTTATTTTGTAAGAGTAACGGATTTTCAACAAACGTAGGTATTTGCTATGAAAAATTACAAAAAATCTCAAGAAGAAAAGCCTCAGTACGAGCATTTCAATAAGAAGGAAATAGTTGATAAACTTGTTCCTCTTGTAGAAAATACGGCGATGAGATTTGGCGTAATCCCTGTTGAAATTGATTTTTCGAAGGAAAATCACCGCTGGTTCTTGAGAATTTATATCTATTCAAAAGACAGAAATATTACTCTTGACGATTGCGAAAATTTGTCGAGAAGTTTGGGCGACTTTTTGGACGAACTTATTCCCTTCAAGTTCAACCTTGAAATCAGTTCTCCCGGGGTCGAAAGAAAACTCAAATCGGATAAAGAATACTTGATTTTTGTCGGCAAAGACATTCAAATCAAACTCAAAAACGGAATAGATGAAACGTATGAAAAGCAGTTTGTTTGCAAGATTGTCGATTATGATGAAGTAAGAGGTGTAACAGTCTTTTTGTACGGATCTAAGAAAGAAGTACAAATTCCGACATCAAACATTGTGAGTGCGAGATTATACTCGCCGGATTTATAGGAGAAATAACATGATTAAAATCGGTTCAACATTCTTTGAAGTTTGTGAAGAACTCGAACAAACAAAAGGTATCAGCAAAGAAGTAATTATTTCATCAGTTTGCGATGCAATGGTTACTGCATACAAAAAACACATTAAGGCAAAAGAAGCAACTAACGTAGAAGCAATTTTGGTTGAAGAATCTTGCGAAATCGGTGTTTTCAGAAACAAAGTCGTAGTTGAAAATGTTGAAGATCCCGATACTGAAATTTCTCTTGAAGATGCAAAAGAATTCGGCGACGATGTTGAATTGGAAGATGAAGTTAAAATCGACGTAACTCCTGAAGATTTTGGTAGAATTGCTGCTCAATCTGCAAAACAAGTTTTGACTCAAAGAATTCGTGAAGCAGAAAGAAAAATGGTTCTTGACGAATTTATGGAAAAGAAAGGTACTTTGATTACAGGTACAATCCAAAGAGTTGAAGGTAGAAACGTTATAGTTTCAATCGGTAATTCAGAAGCAGTTATGCCGCAAAAAGAACAAATCCCAGGTGAATATTACAAACCCGGAACAAGAATCAGAGTATTCGTTTTGAACGTAAAAGACACTCCTCGTCAATTACAACTCATTGTTTCTCACGCACACGCTGAAATCGTTCGTGAACTTTTTGAACTCGAAGTTCCTGAAATCGAAGACGGTATTGTAGAAATCAAGTCAATCGCTCGTGAAGCAGGTTTCAGAACAAAAATTGCAGTTGCAAGCAATGACCCTGAAGTTGATTGCGTAGGTGCTTGCATTGGACCTCGTGGCAGCCGTATCCAAACAATCATCGGCGAACTTAAAAACGAAAAAATCGATATCGTTAGATATTCAGATGACCCTGTTGAATACATCGTTAACACTTTGTCACCTGCAAGAGTTGTTTCTGTTGATATTTTGGCAGATGATGAATATTCAAAAGAAGCACTCGTTATCGTTCCTGATGACCAATTAAGCCTCGCTATCGGTCGTGGCGGTCAAAATGTAAGACTTGCTCACAAACTTACTGGCTGGAAGATTGATATCAAGAGCGTTTCACAAGCAGAAGCAATGGATAATTCTCGTGGTTACGAAGAAGAAGACCAATACGAAGAACCAGTTGAAGAAGATATGGACGACGAAATTCAAGAAGAAGAAATTAATCAAGAAGAATACGGCGTTGATGAAGAAGATGTTGCTGAACTCAACAACGGCGGTGAAGAAGAAACAACTGAAGAATAATTCTTCTGTCTTACAAAATTTAAGCACCCGAAAGGGTGCTTTTTTAATGCTTTTTATTGTCTAAAAAATATTATTTTTGAAAAATTATTTTTTCTCATTCATCATTGTTGCAGGTGCTTGCAAAAAGTAATCATGTTCAGGTTGTGGCTTTTCTCCTTCGGTCACAATCCAGAAGGATTTCAACTTTCGACCTGTTTCATTTTTTTCTGAAATAATGTGCAAATCATCATCTTTGAAATCAACAGAAACCGAACCGCCACCGTCATAAGCCATCGCTTTTTCAAATCCTGCCGCTTTCATCAAATCAGAGGCTTCGGGCAATGAGATAGGATGCTCATTTGTTGCGATAACAAAATAAACATCATTGTTTTTAATGCCGACGAGTGTTCTTGCGTATTTTGAAAGCGATGACGAACGTTGCTCGATTGTTCCGTCAGGTC
>OMSS01000229.1:0-634 GCA_900313795.1 uncultured bacterium
TAACGGCGACACTCGTCTTAATGAAGCAAAAATGGAAGAAATCAAAGACAGAGTAAGCATGTAATGAATTACCATAATATCACAAAAGATGACATGCTAAATGGCGACGGTTTAAGGGTTGTATTGTGGGTGTCAGGTTGCACCCACCAATGCCCTGAATGTCAAAATCCGATAACTTGGGATTTGGCTGGTGGTTTGCCGTTTGACGAAGAAGCAGAGAATGAACTTTTTGATGCATTGAAACCGGCTTATGTTTCTGGAATTACGTTTAGTGGCGGCGACCCTTTGCACCCGTTTAATCAAGGCGAAATTACAAGACTTGCGAAGAAGTTTAAGGAACTTGAACCTGAAAAAACGGCGTGGCTTTACACTGGATTTTCTTGGGAAAACATCAAGGATTTGGACGTTATGAAGTATATTGATGTTTTGGTTGACGGCGAATTTATGGCTGATTTGAAGGATAATAATCTTCATTGGATAGGCAGTGCAAACCAAAGAGTTATTGATGTTCAAAAGTCTTTGGAGCGTGACGAAATCGTTCTTCACGAAGTATAGTTTTGTTTTGATAAATTTTATTGCGGCGATTTTATAATTGCCGCTTTTTTGTTTTCAAACTATAAAAAATATGCTAAAA
>OMSS01000229.1:671-2289 GCA_900313795.1 uncultured bacterium
GAATTTACATATTGTGATTTAGACAATTCTGAAGGTGGCTGTTTGGCTTATCCTGTTCTCAATAATTTTTATGAAAATTTGCCATCAAACTTTGTCGTCGGTATTGCGATTGACTTAGATAATGGCAAATTATATTCTTCAATGAATGGAAAATGGCTCGATTTTGATGGAAAATTCGTTACTTTGTCAAAAATCAATAATAAAAATGGATTTTTTGAAAAAAATATCCGCCCGACAAAGATTATTTTCAACAAAGGGAATGATTATACTCCAGCAGCATAAGTTTCTGACCGAGGAAAATGGACAATGAATTTTGGTGCATCAAAGTTCAAATATCCCGTTCCAGAAGGCTTCAAGCCATACGATACATATTCTTCAAAAAAGAAATAATTCGTGCTAAAATTTATTATGAATTAATTGGAGCAAAAATTTGAAACGATATTTGAACTGTCCAATGATAAAGCACTCTCTTCACTTTTTTTATGATGAAGTGAGAACTTGTTGTTCAAACGTTTCTGGTCCAGTGATTTATTTTGATTATTCAGGGGAAAAGATAGACTGGAACGAGGTTTTCAAATTTCGAAGAGGAATTGTCGGAATTATAAACGATGATGAATTGTCCGAAGATGTAACATATTCTCAAATCGGCTGTAAGGATTGCTTCGAGTTTGAAAACTATTTGCAAAGCGAAAAAATTTCTCCGTTTGAAAATAAAATTAATCGAATTTATTTTCAAAATAACATGTCCTGCAACGCAAAATGCTCGTACTGTACGTTCCAAAACGTCGAACGAGGTTATCGCTACAAACTTTTGCCGATTGTAAATTCTCTAATCGAAAACGACTTGTTGAGCGAAAATCCGTATATTTTCATGAGCGGTGGCGAAATGACCATATACCCCGAGTTTGAAGAGTTACTCACAATTTTTTCAAATTATAAAAAAACTTTTATTGAATTGGTCACATCAGGAATAAAATTTTCTTCCGCAATTCAAAATGCCTTTCTACAAAATAGACTCACGATGCTGCTTTCGCTTGATAGCGGTACGAAAGAAACTTATCAAAAAATTAAAAAAGTCGATTGCTTTGACGACGTTGTGAACAACTTAAAAATTTATACCGACGCCACTGATAATGCAAAAAATAACATAATTTTAAAATTCATTCTTGTTGATTGCGTGAACGACAACATTCAAGAAATAAATAAATTTTTCGACGTTGTTCTCTCCCTTGGTGTAAAAAATGTGCGGCTTGATGTCGATTTTGAAAAGTATCATATCGCCACAAACCACACCGTTCCAAAACATTATCATCAACTTTAGAAAGATTTCTCACATATTTCATATTGAGCGTATATAGATGAAGTCTTTTCGTTTTCATTTTTTCATCTCCTTAAATAATAAGGGGTTGCGTTGCCACAACCCCTTAACCTTTTAAAGCTCCCACTCACAGTAGGGTCCACTGCTCTTAAAACTCCCACTCTCAGGAGGGACTACTGCTCTTAAAACTCCCACTTGTACGGCAGGGACTACCTCTTTTTACAGGAGCAAAGCTCCCATACACGATAAGCATAGCTTATCTTCAATATTATTATATAGCATTCATCAGAAAATGTCAAG
>OMSS01000223.1 GCA_900313795.1 uncultured bacterium
CTTGACGAAGACAAAGAGAAAAACAAGCAATATTTTTACTCCGTCAAGACTTTAGCAGATTTAATAAGGTTGAAAACAGATGTCAAATAACTATTCTAAGGAAGAAATTGCGGAAAAATTGAAAGAAATCATGGTTAATGATTTTGAAATTTCAGAGGATTTAATCAAGCCTGAGGCAAATTTGTTTAAGGATTTAGAATTTGACAGCATTGATGCGGTCGATTTAGCCGTAAAATTGCAGCAATATACGGGCAAAAGAATTCAGCCGCAAGATTTCAAGGAAATCAGAACGTTTGAGGACGTCGTGAACGCCGTATCTGAATTGCTGAAATAATCATGAAAATCCCGAAGTTTTTAAAGTTAATAATTCCCGTGTTTTTCACGTTTTTTGTAATTGGATTTTTTTATGTTTCAAAAATTTCGGCAGTAAAATTGTACCCGGTTTTGATGAATTTTTTGTTTTTCTGTATTTTTTTTGGTTCTCTTATGGGAAAAGAAACTGTAATACAAAAAATCGCAAAAACGCTTGATGGAAAACTTGAAGAGCCTGTAAAAACTTACACAAAAAATCTTACTTATGTTTGGATAGTATTTTTGTTTTTTAATTTTTTGATGTCGGTTTGGAGTTTATTTTTACCTGACAAATTTTGGGCTTTGTATAATGGATTTATCTCGTATCTCTTGATTGGTGGGGTTTTTGCGGTAGAATTACCTATAAGATATTTTTTCAAAAAAAGGCATAATGTTTGATGTTTGAAAAGTTTTTTACGGATAAATTTGATGATGAATTTTTTCTTGTTCGCAATGGCGAAAAAATGACTTTTGCAAACGTTAAAGAACTTGTTGTAAAGAAGGCTGAAACCCTTGATAAAACTAAACAAGTTCTGATTTTTGGAGAAGATAATTTTGATTTTATAATTTCATTTTTTGCTGCTGTTTTTTCAAAAAAAGAAATTTTTTTAGCGGATAAAAATGTGCCTTTTAATCTTGAAAAGACTTATGATGATAGCGTTTTTGCCTTTGAGCAAATTAATTTAAAAAATGTTTTCATAAATTTTTTGACCTCGGGGTCGAGTGGAAATTCGAAAATTGTCAAAAAGAGCCTGTTTAATTTGGTTCGAGAGGCTGAAGATATTGGAAAAACCTTTCTTTCGGGCGAAAAAGATTTCAGATTTTGTTCGACAACAACGTTAAATCATCTTTTCGGCTTTACTTTTCATTTTATGACGCCGTTTGTTAATGAATTTGTGATTGACACAAATAGTGTTCAATACCCCGAAAATGTCAAGCACGACAACTGTTTTCTCGTTTCGAGTCCTTCGTTTTTGGAAAAAATTTATAAGTACAATTTGAATTTTGAAAAATCGCCGAAATTCATTGTGGCTGCTGGGGCAAAGTTGGCTGATGATGTTTTTGAATATTTTGAAAAAAATTCTAAGGTTATTGAAATTTATGGCAGTACGGAAACGGGCGTGGTTGCTCATAGAGAGCATTTTGAGCAAAAATATTTAACCCTTTTCGAAAATATTTCGATTCAAAAATATGAAAACAAAATTTTGAGGATATCGTCTGATTATTTTTACGAAAAATCGCTGGAACTTTCGGATTTGATTGATTGTAACGGTAAAAATGAAATAACTGTACTTGGAAGACTTGACAGGGTTTTGAAGATTTCTGAAAAAAGAATTTCGGCTGATGTTTTTGAAAAATATTTAAAAACTTGTGATTTTATCTCTGATATTTATTGTTTGAAAATTGATGAAAAATTAGGTGCTGCGGCCGTTTTGACAGATAAAGGCAAGGATTTTTATTTGAAATTCGGGAAGGCTGAGTTGGTCAAAAATCTCAAGACCGTTTGCCTTGAAAAGTTCGAAATTGTGCCGCAAAAATGGCGTTTTTTGCCTGAAATTTATAAAACTTCGGCTGGAAAAGTTGATAAGAAAAAAATTGAGAAGATTTTTTTGACAAAATTAACGTTTCCGTTTGTTTTGGGGCAAAAAATTGAGGGTGATGTTGCAGAAATTGATATGATTTTTCCAAAAAATTC
>OMSS01000086.1:0-2045 GCA_900313795.1 uncultured bacterium
ACCGCCCAAAATAATATCCACGCCTGAAACGTGTTTTGCGATTTCTTTTTCTTCTTCATAACCCGAGTGCGAAAGCATTATGATTCTATCAATGCCTTGAGAACGGAATTTGTCGACTTCCTTTTGAAGTTCCTTGTAAGCCTTTTCACCGCCAGAGATTGTAATTCCTTCAAAAAGTGTCGGATCTTTCATTCTTTCAATCAAAGTAGGTGATTGAGCACCCAAAACACCATATTTTTCGCCCGATTTACCCGTAAAAACGAAAGATTTTATGACTTGGTCTTTAATCGGATTTTTCGGTGGGTATGTAGCATTTGCACCAACTTTAACCGCTCTGATTTTGGGGAGGAATTTAGAAAGTTTCGTCGCTCCCATATCGAATTCATGGTTGCCCAAAACTTCCGCCTGTATTTCATTTACGTTCAAAAACATTGTCGATGCAGTGTTTGCCATATCATCACTACCGATATAAATATCGCCCGATGAAAATTTGAACGAATCAATGTCATCATCATCTGCAACGCAAGCATCAAACTGCGTTGATGCATTAGTGATTTTAAGCATCGTCGGCAACTGTCCATGAATATCGTTTATGTAAAAAATTGACTGAAATTTGTCACTCGGAAAATCAAAACAATTTTTTGCAAAAACAGCCGAACCGTTCATTAAAACTACACTTAAAGCAAAACCGCACAACAACTTATTTACAGGTTTCATAATTTTTCCTCAAATTATACTTTTATTTTAGTTTAACAATTTTATAAATGAGATTCAAGCAACAATTTTGCGTAATCCATATCGATTTGGTTAGTAATCTTAATATTTGAATACTCCCCTTCGACATAATAAACATCAGTGCCATAAGCCTCAACAAGGCACGAATCGTCTGTCATACTGCATTCAAGATGACTTTCGTGAGCGTCCAAAATCAATCTGTAATCAAAAATTTGCGGAGTTTGAACATTGACAAGATTTGTTCTCAAAGGAGTACCTGTGATTTTTTTGTGCATATCAACAGTTTTAATCGTGTCAGTCGTATGCACTGCAACGATTGCGGCTCTTTTTTCATAAGCCTTTTCGAGACATTTCTCGACAGTTTCTCTTTTAATCAATGGTCTTGCACCATCGTGAATAATCACATAATCGCACCATTCCGCCGTTTTCAATCCACGATAAACCGACTGCTGTCTTGTCAATCCGCCTTGAATAATTCTAACGTTAGAATAATCTTTAAAAAGTTCTTCCATTTCGGGAATAAAACTGTGATGAGCAGGAATAATCACCTCAAAGCCCATTTCGGTAAACAAATCAACGGAATATTTTATAACAGGTTTTCCGTTCAAATCCTCGAGCAATTTATTTCCTACACCGAATCTTCTTGATGTACCGCCAGCCGTTACTATCGCTTTAATTACAGGCATTTATCCCCCAAAATGATTGTATGTTTTTTCATTAAAAAGTTTTTCGTCAATTATAAACGAACCGTCTTTTTCATTAATGGTCACTTTCGGCACACCGTCTTTGTTTTCGACAACCGAGCCAACATATTTGAAACCTTTTGAACTCAATGTTGCAAACAGGAAATAAGGAACGAAAAACAAAAGTTCAAAATCTTCACCACCCCAAAGAACCCAATCCTTGAGGTCGATACCCTTTTCTGCCGCAAGTTGCTTTACCTCAGGTAAAACAGGAATATCGTCAAAATTGACCTCAATAGAAACATTTGAAGCCTGAGAAACTTTATACAAAGCATCTGCCAATCCGTCCGACGTGTCCATTATAGCAAGGTCATTTTCAATATAACAACCAGCCTCATGAGCCTCATCAAGCCTTGCAACCGGAGTCAAATGAGCGTCTAAAATTTCCTTAGAAACTTGCCAATCATTCTGTAAAGCCGCAAATCCGGCAGCACTCGAACCATAATTTCCAGTTGTAATAATAAAATCCCCAACGTGGGCATAACTTCTTGAAATATTGACATCGTGACGACGTCTACCAACTGCCGCAACAGAAATAAACACTTTATCAGCAGATGTAATATCTCC
>OMSS01000086.1:2052-7991 GCA_900313795.1 uncultured bacterium
ATGTAATATCTCCGCCTGTAACAACAGCGTGATATCTTTGGCAAGCATCATCGACCCCTCTATAAAATTCTCTTACAAAATCGGTCGAAATACTGTCAGGAACTGAAAGTCCTATAGAAATATATGCAGGATTGCAAAGAGTAGTAGCAAGGTCGCTAATGTTTACAGCAACTGCCTTTTGTCCCAACTGATATGGAGTTGTCGTATCTAATGTAAAATGAACATCTTCAACAAGAGTATCTTGCGTAATAAACATTCCGACTTCTCTCAAATCTGCACAGTCATTGCCTATATAACTATTATTGGTCAATGTTTCTTTTATAATTTTTATAAACTCATTTTCTTTCATATTTTGATATTAGCATAAATTAAAAGAAATGATAAATAATTGTAAAAAATATGCAATATTCAAATATTTTTGTATGACAAAATTTCAATGTTTTGTTAAAATAAAGATGAAGAATATTAACTGAAACAATGACATTTGGACAGAATTAATGTATAAACTTGATTACACAAACGTGCGGCAAGAAGTTATAGGGGCTGAACACGGTATTGATTTAGACTTTACATTTTCAAATTATTCACAAAAAATAACAAATATTTTACAAGAAATAAAGACTAAACAAGAATCGAACTATCAAAATTACGGTTGGCTTAATTTTGGTAAAGAAAAAGATATAGTAAAAGAAGTTTTAGATTACGCCAAAATGGTCAAAGGTAAGTTTGAGGACATTTTGGTCGTCGGTAACGGAACAACGGTATTTGGTGTTGAATCGTCATTAAAAGCACTTCTTCGTCCATTTTGGAATCAACGTTGCAAAGATGAAAGAGATGATTTTCCAAGAATTCACTTTTTAAAATACATTGACCCCGACACGATTAATGAGTTTGCAAGAACAAAAGATATGAAAAAATGTCTTTTCATAGTGACATCAAAAGATTGTGCAAACCCTTCTGCAATGTCACTTTTTATGATTGCAAAAAGACGTCTTGAGTACGAAATCGGTGAAAATTACAGAATGCATATGCTCGTAGTTACCGTGCAAGGCTCTGTTTTGGAACAAATAGCATACCAAGAAGGCTACAAATGTTTTGTTGTTCCTGAAAATTTAGGATTTAATTTCTACTCTTCTGTTTCACTCGTGCCGATGGCACTTTGCGGCATTTCGATTGAAGAATTTATTGGCGGTATCCAAGACGCAATTAAAAATACCTTGAACAACAAACTCATCAATAACAATACCGCTCAAGTCGCACTGTTGCATCACTATTTGAGAACACAAAGAAACAAATACATCACGGTCATCATTCCTTATGCAGAACGATTATTATTGATGCCGAAATGGTTCTCCTATCTTGTCGAAGAGACCCTTTCGAGAGATATGTCAAAGGACAATGAATATGCACCTCACGGGCAAATTTGTTATAACTCACAAGGAAGTGGAGACCAACGTTCACTTTTGCAAATGATGGCAGAGGGCCCAAATGACAAGCAAATTACCATCATTAATGTCGAAAGATTTAACTCTGATAACGCAATTCCTGAATATTTCAAATACACAAGTATCGGTTATTTAGGAGGAAAAACGTTGACAGAATTGACGAATGCTGAAATTGAAGCACTCAAAATGACCCTCATCGACAAGCAAAGACCAAACATCACGTTGACTTTGCCCGAAATTAACCCATACGAAATCGGAAGTTTGATGGCATCAATGTCTTTGGGTGTGCTTATAAAATCGTATTTGTATAACATTGACCCATTCCACATGCCCCAATTAGAACAAATGTACGATTACATTTGTGCACAATTAGGTCGTTACGGATATGAACATACACTTGAGGCAATGCGTGCAAAACAGGCTATGTTTACTGCACTACCGGCTCTTCTTGAATAGCAACGGCTGCAATTTGGTTAGAAAGAAATGCAACTTTTTTAATCGGTCCAGTTGTATTTTTTTCGATTAATTTCGAGATAGAACCTTGTGTACGAACGATTTCAGACAACTCTGCATATTCTTCTTGAGGATTGTCAAAATATAATACCAACGGGGCAAGCGTTCCTTTCAAAAATACCAAAACTGATACTTTTTTCTTGTAACCTTGTGAAAAACCTTGTGCCATCTTGTTTCCTTTCATCGAATAATCTGATTTATAAGTCTAATTTAATGATAAAAGTTTAAATCGTCAACAACCGAAAAAATGATTTTTATAATATAATAAAGAAAAAAGGTGGATTTATGACAGAATCAAGTATTAAATATTTAGGACATAGTGCGTTTTACATCAAATCGGGAGATTGCGGAATTTTAATCGACCCGTGGTTTATGCACAATCCCGAGGTAAAATTTGACCTCGAAAATGAAGTTGTGACACATATTTTGATAACACACGGTCACGGCGACCATTTTGGCGACACAGTTCCCATCGCAAAGGCAAAAAATGCAACCATTATCGCAATTTTTGAAACTGCATTATTTTGCCAGAAGTTAGGCTTAAACGCTATCGGCGTAGGTATGAGCGGCGAAATAAAAACAGATTTTGGCTCAGTAAGATTTTTGCCTGCATATCACACAAACACCTTGCCAAACGGCGAATACGGCGGAATTGCTTCATCTATTTTAATTGAATTAAAGAACGGCAAAAAAATCTATCACGCAGGCGACACCGGCTTAACAATGGAATTTCAACTCATTGGAGACCTGTACAATCCTGATATCGCAATGCTTCCTATCGGCGGACATTTCACAATGGATGCAAAAGAAGCGGTGCTTGCATCAGAAATGTTAAGGGCAGAAAAGGTTATTCCTATGCACTACAACACATTTGATACAATCAAAGCAGATGTTGAGCAGTTCAAGATGGACATTTCAGCGAGAGGCAAGTATTGTGCTGCTATGACAATCAATCAAGTGATACCTGTATAGAAATGAAAAACTCAAAGAAAAAATATTCAGTATTTATCGTACCGACGGGTGTCGGAGCAAAAATCGGCGGATTTGCTGGTGATGCGGGTGCTTTTGCAAGAAAAATTTCAAAAGAATTTCCTCTCATCGTAAACCCAAATGTGGTTAATGCTGCCTGTTTTTCGGCAATCACAGACAATATGCTTTACACAGAAGGTTACACGATTACAGAATTTATGAAAGGAAATATTTCGCTAATTCCTTCGCAAAATAACAAAATCGGCGTAATTTTTGACAAAGCAATATCTCAAGATGTCCTAAATATCCACATTAACACGATTAATGCGGTAAAAACTGTTTATGGCATTGACGTAATCGGCTGGGAAATTTCTGACGAAGAATCGGGCGTGGATTTTTACACGACCGAGAGCGGAATTTCAACTGGCGGAGTAAAAAACACCCAAACATTGATTGATGCAGGAAAAAAACTGATTGCACGAGGGGCAAACGCACTTGCCGTTGTATGCAAATTCGACGAACCAGAAGAGGACGGCTATGCAAACGGCGAATGTGTAGATGTCGTAGGTGGTGCAGAGGCAATCATTTCTCACTGTTTGACCAAGGAACTCAATGTCCCGACCGTGCATGCACCAGCATTTGAAGAATACGCAATAAAGCCCGACCTTGTTCACCCAAAAGCAGCAGCAGAGTACATAACACCGACGTTTTTGCCATGCCTACTTTTAGGATTACAAAACGCTCCTTTAATAAAAAATGGACTTGATGAAAATTTTATTACTGTAAATGATGTCAAAACACTCATTATGCCTAAAAATTCTTTAGGTTCATCGATTGTTACAAATGCAATCGAAAAGGGCATTATAGTTTTGACGATTGAAGAAAATACAACTGTTTTGAATGTTGATGCGGATAGTTTGGGACTTTCAGACAAAGTTATTTCTTTAAAAAATTATGACGAAAGCATTAAATTTTTGAGAGGTTTAAATGAAAAATAAAAGCGGTTTTACACTTCCCGAAGTATTGATTATGTTGACAATTATTGGTGTCATTACTGCATTGACGATTACTGTTGTAAGCACGGAAAGGGCAAAATTCGGACTTAATTGTTACCATTTATTGAGAGAATTGCAAATCACAGCAGGAAGTTTGGCAGCCCAAACAAGTGACGGAAATTTATACTCAAAAATCACCGAACAAACCGAATCAACAGGAACTGACGGAACTGTAACTTCGACTGAAACAACAAAATATGACCTCACGAATGACGAAGATTTCTGTAAATTATTTGCAAGTTCATTAAACTCCGCAAGTAAATTGGAGTGCAGTGTAAACAAGTTATTTAATGCAACAACGTCAAGCATTTATTTCACGACATACAACGTAACACCAACCTTCAGATTAATCAACAACTATTCATTTTATTTGTCAAAACATATCCCTGGAGGGGTCACTTCAGCAGGAGAATTTAAACCCGGATACAGAATGCTTGCCGTGGATTTGAACGGTGATGCAAAGCCTAACAAACCTGATGATGATATCATTGCTTTTGCAATTTTTGACAACGGAACAGTGCTTCCTTACGGCGTTGCGGCAACTAACACAAGAACAGATGCAGATGGAAATTCTGAATATGTTCCATATTTCCAAACCGTAATTAAAGGAAAAAATTTAGTTCCAAGCAATGTTGTTTTACAGGAAGAAAATTTCTTGAAAAGACTTGAAAAATCGTCAGTTGCGTGGATGTTCCCGTCTGTTATTATCAAAAACCCCGACAACGTTGCAGGAAATGGACTTCCTAGAAATTTATCATTCAAAGACAGTTACTGCAAGGTTTACGCCGATCAAGTCGCTTGGTATGACCCAAATTATTGCACAGGATACACCTCAATCACAAAAGATTGGAATTTGAAAATCTTAGTAAATACAACAACGTCAGAAGAATATAAAAATTTCTCCGTTACAAAGTGTGGAAAATATTGCGGCTCAACAGGGGACGACTGCTACGATGATGCAGATTCTTGGTATACAGCACACCCCGACACCGAACCTGCTGCAATTATCGATTGTTCTTGTAACATCGTAAAACCGCAAGTTTCAAGATTTATCCCAGTTTTACAAGACGTTTACGCTGCACACTACGGCACGACGAACGAAAATACAACGGTAAATCACAATATTTACAAGTGGTAAACAAAATCCAAACAAAAAAACAGACCCCGTTTTGAGGTCTGTTTTTATTTGTATATATTATTTCTTATGAGAAAGAAACATTTTTTTCAGCGATTGCAATCGGGGTTGAAAGTTTTGTTGCAACAGCGATTGTTCTCGGGAAATATTGTTGAAGAATTTGAGTTCTCATTGCCAAAATTTCAACAGGCATAGGCTTTTGGCTATTCATTGCATTTGTTTCTGCAACAGTTTCTTTTCTTCCTCTATCTGATTGTCCGTCAGTTTCAAAGATGAAGTAGTCAATGTATTCTTCTTTGAAACTCGGGAATGCCTTCAAGAACATTGTCTTTTCGTTGAAATATGCTTTTTGGAATTCAGGATTGTCTGCAATCGGATTTTGCAAGAATTGAGGTTCAGGTTCACCATTTTCTTTTGCTTGCTTAATTTTTTCATCCATTGCTTTGTATTCAGGCTTCAAATAAGCATCTTTAGCGTGACCCAATTCGTGAGAAACGACGAATTCATCAGTCTTGCAGTTCAAGTGACCATAGTAGCCTAAAAATGCAGAATCCAAATCATCTTTCAACGGAATGATGTATCTGACATCTTTGCTCATATCGATGAGAGTGTCTCCCGGGAGAGTGTGCAACAAATCAGAAATTACGGGTTCTTTTGTCTTAGGAGGGTTAAAGCCTTGAACTGCACCCAAAAGACCAACTAACGGTTTTTTGTAGAAAGGAACTTTGAAAATCTTTTCGTTCAAAACAGTTTTTTCACCGTAAAATTCATCAGTTACAATTGTATCTTTTCCATTTTGTTCTATTGTGTAATGTCTGCCAT
>OMSS01000057.1:0-7457 GCA_900313795.1 uncultured bacterium
AATTTTTCCTCTGAACTTTTCTCAATATCGTTCTTATTAATCACGGCGACAATCGGAATTTTCTTTTCGTTAAATGTTTTTGCAAGATTTTTTTCAAATTCTGACCAGCCGTCAAAATCGCAAACGATGAGTGCAACATCAGTCCTTTCGATAATTTGCTCGGATTTTTCGACCCTCTGTTCGCCCAATTCGCCGATATCGTCAATTCCAGCCGTATCAATTAACGTGACAGGTCCTAATGGCAACATTTCCATAGATTTTTCCACCGCATCGGTCGTCGTTCCTGCAACTTCAGAAACAATAGAGATGCTTTGATTTGTAATTGCATTGATAAGCGACGATTTTCCAACATTTCTTCTCCCGAAAATCCCTATGTGCAGACGCATTGACTTAGGTGCTTTTTCCATCGTCTATAACCTCTTTCTTTTTTAAATCTGAAAATTTTAGTTGGTTTCTCCAGATAAAAATCAGTACAAAAATGCTGTAAACTAAAATCATCAGGAGTTGTTGGGTCAACGCAACACTGAGTGCTAACGTTTTATTTATGCCGAACAATTTTGCCGCCAAAATAAACGCTCCCTGATAAAGTCCGATATACATTGACGATTGGGGAATTATTGTCGAGAGTGCTATGAACGAAACAATAAAAAGCGAAATTGTAAAATGCGTTTCAATTCCGAAGGCTTGGAACAAAAAACATACCAGAAAACAATCGCCAGCCCACGAAAGTGCACTGAATACGGCAACTTTTCCCATGGTTTTTAAATTTGTAAAAGTCTCAAACCCGTCAACAAAGAGGTTTAACAACGGGTTGCACTTGTCTACGATTTTGCAAATTTTTTCGGAGAGTTCATTTGGCATTCTGCCTGAAAACTCTTTGATTTTTTGACATACAAAATCAACTTTTTTGTATTTGTAAACCCAAATCATGAAAACAAAACTACCCACAAACATAATAATCGCAAATAAAAGCAGATTTAATACAAATTGTGAGCGATAATGAATGATTATGCCTAACGATAAAAGACAAATTACCGTCAAACCGTCTAAAATCCTTTCGGCAAGCACAGTTCCGACCATACTCATTTTCGAAAATTTATATTTTTGTCCAAAGTAAACCCCTCTGAAAATATCTCCTGCTCGGGCTGGAAGTATTATGTTGAGAAGGTTTGAGGTCATGTATATTTCGTTCAAATCTTTGAGTTTGCACTCCGATTTTGGCAAAAGTTCCTTCCATCTTACTGCTCTTGCCAACATTACAAATACGAAAATGACAAGATAAGGTAAAATGTACCTTTTGTCCATAATGCTACAATGCATAAGCAATTCTTTGAAATTTACGTTCCAAAGCACAATAATCGTGAAAATTATTGTAATTCCAAGTGCGACAATATTACTTTTCTTTTTGCTCATAACGCTTAGACCGAAAATTTTTCAGAAGATTCAATCAAATTAAACGACTTTGATGTTCAAAATGTCCATTCTCTCTTTGAGAGAAAGTTTTTTCTTCAAAATTTCTCTGTTTACGCTTGCAACAAGTCCCTTTTCTTCGACTGGTAAACGTTTGTTGACGGTATCCAAGAATTTTTTCGCTTCTGCGTATTTTTGCATTTTTACGAGCAAAGCGAACTTCAAATCGCAAAATTGTGCGTATAATCTCATATCTTCAATCGTCAAATATTCAAACGCCAAATCAAGGAATGCAAGTGCGTTTTTGAAATCGCTCAATGCGTCACAAACAGTCGCCATAGATGACATAACAGTTGCATCACAAGGTTTCAATGCTGCTGCTTGTGAATAATAATCGAAAGCCTTTTTCATCTTTCCGATTGCAAAATAAATATCTCCCAAAAATTTCAAACTTTTAACGTGATACGGTGTTAGTTTTATTGCCTTTTTGAGCAATTTGATTGCCTTGTCCGCTCTGTCAAAGTAGAAGAAATAATCCTCTGCTTCTCTGTAATATCTTTCCGTATCAATGTTTAAAACATTGTCATCAAATAATATTTTTGAATTTTTAAAATATTCTATAGTCATCTTATTTACTTACTTTTGTTAAAGCGTGTCCCCAATGAAACTATCATAGTTCAATCAGAAAATCATTACCATAGGGAAAAAACCACAAATAGTGTTAAAATTTCCCAAAACGCATGTATAGCATGGATTTTCATGTTTTTTTAACTTTTATTAAGAAAACTCAATAAAATCGCACATTACGGCTGAAAATATCCCGAAAACGCATGTGTATCATGCTTTTTCACCTGCTGAAAAAATGTTACTGTTTCTTAATAAAAACTTAATGTCGTGACTGTTTTTGAGGGGGTTTGGGGGCAAAAATGATGTGTTTTGCGGCATGGAAGCATGCCTCGGATATGAATTTGGTTTGGCAAAATTGGTGGTAAGCCTTATGGGGACTGTGATTTTGGACATGCTTTTCTATCTTCGTTTGAAATAAAGATAAAATATTGTAAAAAATAGTTTTTTTACGGGCAAAAACAATGTTTTTGTGTAATAATACGAAGTATGGAGAGACATGTTGCGAAAATTTTAGGATATGATGTTGACTTGTTCAGTTTTGACCAAGCCATGGATTACATCGTCAAAAAGAGTGAAACCCAAAGCACTCAAACGATTACGCTCAATCCCGAGATGATTGAATTGGGCGAAAAAAATCAAGAATTTTCAGAAATTTTGAAAAATGCAGATTTGGTTATTCCCGATGGTGTCGGAATTAAGTTGGCACTGAAGATTTACGGAATTGCACAAGAACAGATTCCGGGGATAGAATTTTCTGGAAGATTGATTGAATATTGTGCCAAAAACTCGCTCCCTGTCGCTTTAATCGGTGCAAAGGAAGAAACTTTGCAGTTGGCTTGTCAAAAACTTAAAGAAAAAAATGATGGATTGAATATTGTTTACGCTCGAAACGGCTATTTTAAAGAAGACGATGAGCGTGCAATTGTTGACGAAATTAAGTCAAAAAATCCGAAATTGGTTTTGGTTGCACTTGGTGTACCGAAACAAGAGATTTTTATTAAAAAGTATAAAAACGAATTTCCGAACACAATTTTCGTCGGAGTTGGCGGAAGTTTTGATGTCTGGTCCGGAAATGTAAAAAGAGCACCAAAAATATTCAGACAGTTAGGTTGCGAATGGCTTTGGAGATTGATAAAAGAGCCGTCAAGATTTAAGAGAATGTTTCCTACTTTACCGCTCTTTTTGTTTAAGGTTATAATAAATAAGAAATAATTTATTATGTTGTATGTAGTATAGAAGAAAAGGTGATTTATGTTAAAAGTATTATCCGATGAAGAAATCAAAGAAATTCAATCAATTACCAAAAAACTTCGTGCAAACATTGTCAGAATGATTCACAATGCTCAATCCGGTCACCCGGGTGGAAGCCTTTCTGCGATTGACATTTTGGCTGTTTTGTATACGAAAGTTATGAAACAATTCCCTGATTGGGACAAGAACCCTGATTTTGAAAATCGTGACAGATTTGTATTGTCAAAAGGTCACGCATCAGCGGCTATTTACTCAATTTTGGCACATTGCGGATACTTCCCTGAAGAAGATTTGCTCGAATACAGAAAATTCGGCACAAAACTTCAAGGACACCCTTGCTGCACAAAACTCAAAGGCATTGAAGTTTCAACAGGTTCTTTGGGACAAGGTCTCTCAATCGCTTGCGGTATGGCTTTGGGCTTGAGATTGAGCAAAAAAGATAATTACGTTTACACTCTTATGGGTGATGGCGAACTTCAAGAAGGTTCAGTTTGGGAAGCAGCAATGAATGCGGCTCATTACAAGTTAAACCACCTTATTGCAGTTGTTGACAGAAACAGACTTCAAATCGACGGTAACACTGAAGATGTTATGGCAGTGGGCGATGTTGCGGCTAAGTTTGCAGCATTTGGCTGGAACACATTGGAAATCGATGGACACAATATCGAAGCGATTTACGAAGCATTCGAAAAAGCAAAAGAATCGCAAGACAAACCGACCGTAATCGTTGCAAATACGATTAAAGGCAAAGGTGTTTCATTTATGGAAAACCAAGCAGGTTGGCACGGTAAAGCGCCTAACGATGAACAGTTGGCACAAGCATTAGAAGAATTGAAGTAGAAAGGTGTAACAATGACTGAAGTAGTAAAAAAATCAGCAAGAGGCGAATACGGCTTAACGCTCGCAGACCTTGGCAAAACAAATGAAAACATTGTAGTTATTGATTGCGACCTTTCAGGTTCAACAATGACAAAATATTTCAGAGAAAAATTTCCAGAAAGACACTTCAACGTTGGTATTGCAGAACAAGACGCAGTTACAACGGCAGTAGGTCTTTCAACAACAGGTAAAATTCCCTTCGTTTCTACATTTGCAGTATTCGCATCAGGCAGAGCATGGGAACAAATCAGAAACGGTGTTTGCTACCCGAATTTCAACGTAAAAATCGTTGCAACTCACTGTGGTATCACGGTTGGGGAAGACGGAGCAAGTCACCAAGCACTTGAAGATGTTGCAATTATGAGAGCAATCCCGAACATTACGGTTATTGCTCCTGCTGATGCAACGGAAGTTCGTGAAGTAATCACTTGGGCGGCAGAATACAAAGGCCCTGTTTACGTTCGTGTATCAAGAGCGAACTTGCCTGTAATCTTCAAGGAAGGCGAATATAAATTCAACCCGAAAAAAGCGGTTGTTATGAAAGAAGGTAAGGACGTAACCGTTGTAACAAACGGTGAAACGACTTGTGAAGTGGTTGAAGCGGCTAAAATGCTTGAAGCAGAAGGCATCAGCGTTGAAGTTGTACACGCACCTGTTGTTAAACCTTTAGACACAGAAACAATCGTAAATTCTGCAAAGAAAACAAACAGAGTTATCACGGTTGAAAATCACTCAATCATCGGCGGTTTGGGTGGTGCAGTATGCGAAGCACTTTCCGAAAATTATCCCGTAAAAGTTTCGAGAATCGGTATCAACGACCAATTCGGTCAAACAGGTACTGCTTCTGAACTTATGGAATACTACGGATTGTCAGCAAAGAAACTTGCCGAAAAAATCAAAGGACTCGTAAAATAAAATGATTCAAATGAGAGCCGTAACTAAACGGTATAAACACAATTACGCATTGAAAAACATCAACCTCGACATTATGTCGGGAGAGTTTGTATTCCTCACCGGTTCAAGCGGTGCGGGAAAATCGACGTTGATGAAATTGTTGTACCGTGAAGAGGTTCCCACTTCGGGTACGGTAATGATTGGCTCGACCAATGTTGCCGAACTTCCTGATGACAAAGTGCCTAAACTCAGAAGATGTATGGGCATTGTGTTCCAAGATTATAAACTGTTACAGAACCAAAGTGTGTTTGATAATGTTTCGTACGTTATCCGCACTTTGGGAATGAGCAGCAGAGAAATCGAAGCGAGAACGATGGGAGCGTTGAAGGTTGTAGGCTTAGCAGGCAAGATGAGAGCGAAACCGACAGAATTGTCAGGCGGTGAGCAGCAACGTGTAAGTATCGCAAGAGCCATTGTAAACGGCCCTCCGTTGTTGATTGCGGACGAACCGACGGGTAATCTTGACCCGAAAAACTCAATGGAAGTTATGCAAATTTTGGAACAAATTAACCAAAAAGGCATTACAATTTTGATTGCAACACACGATCACGCAATGGTAAATTACTTCAGAAAGCGTGTAATTACAATGGATCAAGGACAAATTGTCCGAGACATTCAGGCAGGTACTTATGACTGATACAACAAATTCAAAATCTATAAAATTCAAAAAGAAAGTCAAATCGGGTATTCCAAAAGATTGGCTCGGTGAACTCAGAATTACCTCAAGAATCGTTGCTGAAACGATGAAGGGTATCTTGAGAACAGGTTGGATTAATATCGCCATTATTACAACAATGGCGGCTATTTTGACGATTTTTGGTGCATTGTTCAGAACAACAATTTCTTTAACGGAATTTGTCAAACAATTCGGCAGTATGCTTGAGATTTCGGTTTATTTAAAGAACGATGTTTCTCCTGACCATTTGTCGAGTCGGATAAAGGAATTTGACCACGTAGAAAAAGTTACGATTATCACAAAGGCGGAAGCTTGGAAAAAAATGCGGTCTGAGTATGACGTAGCGGACATTTCAAATCCGCTGCCTGATACATTGCACGTTAAAGTTGATGAACCTGAGAATATTAATGATGTTTATGAAAAGATTAAACCGATTCCGGGGGTTGAGGAAGTTGCTTATGCGACTGATATTGCGAAGAAAATGGAAATGTTCAATAAGGTTGTCCATACGATGACACTTATTGTCGTCGTTTTCGTTGCGGTGCTGACGATTGCGATTATTAATAATACGATTCAACTGGTTATCCAAAATCAGAAGGAAGAGATTGAAATCATGCGGCTTATGGGGGTCAGCAACTGGTATATTAAAATACCACTGATTTTGCAAGGGGCGATTTATGGCTTTGTTTCGGCACTTTTGGCATTAATACCGCTCAATGCTGTGCAGGGTTGGTTGCTCAAGGCACATGAATATTTTATGATACCCTCACCAGTTTTGGCGGCAAATATCGTTACGTTTACATTGTTTGTGATTGCGATAGGCTTTGGTGCAGGCGGAAGTATGCTCTCGATTAAGAAACATTTAAGAGTTTAATATTTGCATAGAAAAACTTTTGTGATAGAATAAATACATACAATTGAAGAAATACGGAAAAGTGGCCGAGTCGGCTGAAGGCGGCACCCTGCTAAGGTGTTATGTGGAGTAATCTGCATCATGGGTTCGAATCCCATCTTTTCCGTATTTTTTTTGATTTTTTTGAGGGGCTTTTAGTTGAGTTAGACGGAAAAGAGTGATTAGAACCCGTCAATTTGCTCTGATGTCGCAAATTGAGGGTTAGCGTTGCATCCGTGGTTGTAGTTGTTCGAGTTTCAGACTCTCACAAACAACCACGCAGAATCCCATCTTTTCCGTATTTTTTTGATTTTCGGTAGAGTGAGCAACGAAGTTGCGAAACTCGTAAGCAGGAGTTTTTCGGCGGAACGGTAAGGACGAAGTCTGAAAGTGAAGCCAAGAAAAACGACTACCCGAATAATCAAAATTTAAATTTGTAGTATTTTGGTGATGATTAGACAGAAAAGAGTGATTAGAACCCGTCAATTTGCGCTGATGTCGCAAATTGAGGGTTAGAGAGGTAGGGTCGACTTTAGTCGACAAGAATTTCAGCGGTAATTGAATAAAGACTGGATTGCCACGGGCAAAGCCCTCGCAAAGAAAATGAACCCGTTGTGTCATTCTGAGGGGACACAGTCCCAGTCAGTTTACGTTTTTTGAGTTTTTTCTATTTGCTGTCATTCTGAGCGTAGCGAAGAATCTCTGATGAACTCGACAAAAACAGATACTTCGGGGCAAGCCCTCAATATAACAAACAATTATCTATAA